>NZ_JBSFHA010000027.1:0-115625 GCF_053596855.1 Streptomyces sp. NPDC001617 | reverse complement strand
ATGCTCCTGGTGCCGAACCTGCTGGACGACCCGAACGGGATGGTCGACCCGGACGGCGAGCCGCACCAGCGGCTGCGCGGCACGGTGCGGCGGGCGCGTCGACCGTGGTCAGGATGAACAGCGCCTCGAACATGATCGCGAAGTGGTACCAGAAGGCCTTCATGGCCGTCCCGCCGAAGACGCCGGAGAAGATCTCCGACATACCGACCGCGAGGGTCGGGGCGCCGCCGGAACGGGCGATCAGGGTCTGCTCCTCGACCGCCCTGGCCGCGTGGGTCAGCTGGTCGGGGGTGATGGTGAAGCCCAGGCCCGCCACCGCGTGGGACGCCGACTGGGCCGTCGCACCGAGCAGGCCGGCGGGTGCGTTCATCGCGTAGTACAGGCCCGGCTCCAGGGTCGCCGCCGCGATCAGCGCCATGATCGCGACGAATGACTCCATCAGCATCGCGCCGTAGCCGATCATCCGGACCTGCGACTCCTTCCGGATCAGCTTGGGAGTGGTACCGGAGGAGACCAGGGCGTGGAAGCCGGACAGTGCGCCACAGGCGATCGTGATGAAGAGGAACGGGAAGAGCGAGCCCGCGAAGACCGGGCCCGTGCCCGAGGTGGCGAACTTGCTGACCGCGTCCGCGTGCAGGACGGGAGCGGCCACGACCACGCCGACCGCGAGCAGCGCGATGGTGCCGATCTTCATGAAGGTGGAGAGATAGTCGCGCGGGGCCAGGAGCATCCACACCGGGAGTACGGAGGCGACGAAGCCGTAGCCGATCAGGCAGAAGACCAGCGTGGTCGGGCTGAGGGTGAAGGTGGAGGCCAGCGAGGAGTTCTGGACCCAGCTGCCTCCGGCGATCGCCAGCAGGAGCAGCGCCACGCCGATGAGGCTTGCCTCGACGACCCGGCCGGGGCGGATGCGGTGCATCCAGAAGCCCATGAACAGGGCGATGGGAATGGTCATCGCGACCGAGAAGGTGCCCCACGGGGAGTGCGCGAGGGCGTTGACCACGACCAGGGCCAGCACACCCAGCAGGATGATCATGATGGCGAACACGGCGATGAGCGCCGCCGCTCCGCCCGCCCTGCCGATCTCGTCCCGCGCCATCTGTCCGAGCGACGTGCCGTCCCGCCGCATGGAGAGGAACAGGACGACCATGTCCTGCACCGCCCCGGCGAAGATCACACCGGCGACGATCCAGAGCGTGCCCGGCAGATAGCCCATCTGGGCCGCGAGGACCGGGCCGACCAGCGGTCCGGCGCCGGCGATCGCGGCGAAGTGGTGGCCGAGCAGCACCCGGCGGTCGGTGGGGTGGAAGTCGACGCCGTCTTCGAGGCGTTCGGCGGGGGTGGCGCGGTGGTCGTCCGGCTGGAGGACCCGGCGGGCGATGAAGCGGGAGTAGAAGCGGTACGCGATGGCGTACGAGCCGAGGGCGGCGATCACCAGCCAGACCGCGGAGATCTTCTCGCCCCGGGCCAGGGCGAGGACGCCCCAGGCGACCGCGCCGAGCAGCGCGACGGTGGTCCAGAGCAGGATCGAGCGAGCGGATATACGTGACTTTTCGGGCGCCGGACGATCGGCTTCGGGCAGGGCTGTTGCGGGCATGGCGGCTCCTCACCGGAAACGGTGCGACAAGCAGGAAGGACTCAGCGGCGATGTCGGTCCGTCAGCGCATACGCGGCGAGCAGGCAGAGACCGCACCCCGGCACCCAGGCGAGCTGGTACCAGTAGAAGAACGGTGTGCCCGCCAGCCGCGGCTCGGCGCCGGCGTACCAGGGGACCCACAGCAGGCCTGCCGCGGGCAGGAGGAGCAGTACGGCGATCGCGACGCGCCGTAGCCGGTGATGACCGGTCCGTGCCATGACCTGCGCTCCTCTCCCGTTCGCTGTCGGTCTGTGCAAGAGTTGCCCACCCCCCGAGACCGGTTGACAGCGGATGTCCGGGAAATTTCCCGCAGGTTCCCTGTCCTCCGATCCGGCCGTCCGCGCAACTCTTGCGCGAGGGTTCAGGCACACCAAGGACGGTGACCCATGGCCGACGGCGCCATGACCGCGACGTTCCTCGCCGTGATCGGCGGAGCGTCGCTGCTCGCCGTGACCGCGCGGCGCCTGCACCCGAGCGACCGGCTGCCGTCCCTGGAGGGCTGGGCACTGGCCGACCGCAGCCTCGGCCCGGTGTGGACCTGGTTCCTGCTCGGCGGCACGATCTTCACGGCGTACACCTTCACCGCCGTACCGGGACTGGCGTACGGCAACGGCGCGGCCGCCTTCTTCGCGGTGCCGTACACCGTGATCGTCTGCCCGATCGCCTTCGTGCTGCTCAGCCGCCTGGGGGCCGTGGCCCGAGCGCACGGCTACGTCACCGCCGCCGACTTCGTGCGCGGACGGTACGGATCGCCGTCGCTGGCCCTGGTGGTCGCGCTGACCGGCATCCTCGCGACCATGCCGTATCTGGCGCTCCAACTGCTCGGCATACGGGCGGTGTTGACGGCCGGAGGCGTGTATCCGCGGGGCGCGACCGGGGACCTGGTGATGGTGGCGCTGTTCGCGGGGCTGGCGGTGGCCACCTACCGGCACGGGCTGCGGGCGCCGACGGTCATCTCGGCGCTCAAGGCGGTCGCCGTGTTCGTCTCGCTGACCGCGGTCACCTGGCTCGTCCTCGAACGGCTCGGCGGGCCGGGCAACGTGTTCGACGGGGCGGCGAGAAGGCTGGGGAGCCCCGCCCTGCTGCTGACTCGTCAACAGCAGCCCGCGTACGCCTCCCTCGCCCTCGGCTCGGCCCTGGCACTGCTGATGTACCCGCATGTACTGACCGCCGGGTTCGCCGCCGACGGCCCCCGCACGCTGCGCAAGGTCTCCGTCGCCCTGCCCGCCTGGACCGGACTGCTCGCCCTCTTCGGGTTCCTCGGCATCGCGGCCCTCGCGGCGGGCGTGCGGGCACCCAAGGGCGGTGCCGAGGCGGCCGTACCGATGCTGGTCGACCGGCTGATGCCCGGGCCGCTCGCCGGGCTGGTGTTCGGCGCGATCACCGTGGGAGCTCTGGTCCCGGCCGCCGTCATGTCGATCGCGGCCGCCACCAGCTTCGTACGCAATGTGTATGTCGAGTACGTGCATCCGACGGCCACGCCCAAGCGGCAGGTCCGTATCGCCAAGGCCGTCTCGCTCACCGCCAAGGTCGGAGCCGTGGCCTTCGTGTTCGGGCTGCGCGACCAGGACGCGATCAACCTCCAACTGCTCGGCGGGGTCTGGATCCTGCAGATCTTCCCGGCCGTGGCCGTCGGCCTGTTCACCGGGCGGCTGCATCCGCGGGCGCTGCTCGCCGGGTGGGGCGTGGGAATGCTGGCCGGGACCTTCATGGTCGTACGCGAGGGGTTCTCCTCCATCGTCCGCCTCGGTTTCGGACCGCTCCAGGTCTACGCCGGCCTCGCCGCCCTGCTGCTCAACCTGACCGTCGCGGTGGCCGGCACCGCCCTCCTCGAACGTCTCGGCGTCCCGCGCGGCGCCGACCTGACCGACCTGCCGTCCCGCCTGACCGTCAGGCGGCGCCCCGAGACGGGAGCGAACCAGCCGTGAGACGCAGACCCCCGATACCCGTGCCGGAGCCGCGCGTGGAGCCCCTCGCGCCCGCGCCGGCCGATCCGGCCGAGCTGGAGCGCGAGGCAGGGCTCGCGCGCCTGTTCGAGCTGCACTACTCCTCGATGCTGCGGCTGGCCGTGCTGCTCGGCGCGGACGACCCGGAGAACGTGGTCGCCGAGGCGTACTACCAGATCTACCGGAAGTGGCGGCGCCTCAGGGACGTCGAGGCGGCGGAGGCGTATCTGCGCTCCACGGTGTGCAATCTGACCCGGATGCGGATACGGCATCTCCAGGTGGCCCGCAGGCATGTGGAGAACCCGCCCGAGGAGACCGCCGTCTCCGCCGAGAGCGCGGCGCTGCTCCGCGACGACCAGCGCGTCCTGATCGACGCGCTCCAACAGCTGCCCTCCCGGCAGCGCGAGGCGCTGGTGCTGCGGCACTGGCTCGGGCTGAAGGAGAGCGAGATCGCCGCCGCGATGGGCATCTCCGGCGGCTCGGTCAAGACCCACACCTCCCGCGGCCTCGCCGCACTGACCCAGGCGATGGAGGCCCGGCGATGAACGACACCGAGCGCGAGTTGAGCGAGGCCCTCGCCGCCCTCGCCGACGGGGTGCGGCCCGCGTCCGACGCCTATCGCACGGCGCGGGGCGAGTGGCTGCGGCGCGAGCGGAGACGTCGGCTCGTCCTCGCCGTACTGATCACCGTGGTCTTCGCCCTGGCCACGCTCATCGGCCTGTGGGTACTGAACCAGACCCCCTCGCACCCGGGGGTGATCTTCTCCGGCCTGGGACCGTCACTCACCCGGCCCACGCCCTGATTGCCCCCCGGCCCCTCCGGGAACCCGGAACCTCGTGCACCCCCGCATCGAGGACTACGCCCTCATCGGCGACGAACAGACCGCGGCCCTGGTCGGCCGGGACGGCTCCGTCGACTGGCTGTGTCTGCCCCGCTTCGACTCCGCGGCCTGCTTCGCGCGGCTGCTCGGCGACGAGGACAACGGCCACTGGCGCATCGCCCCCAAGGGCGCCGACGGGCCCTGCACCCGGCGCGCCTACCGCCCCGACACCCTTGTCCTGGACACCGAGTGGGAGACGGACGAGGGCGCGATCCGCGTCACCGACCTGATGCCACAGCGCGACCGGGCCCCCGATCTCGTACGCGTCATCGAGGGGTTGAGCGGCAGGGTGACCGTCCGCAGCACCCTGCGCCTGCGCTTCGACTACGGCTCGATCGTGCCGTGGATGCGCAAGTCCGACGGACACCGCGTCGCCATCGCCGGGCCGGACTCGGTGTGGCTGCGCAGTGAGCCCTCCGTGCGCACCTGGGGCGAGGACTTCGGCACGCACTCGGAGTTCGCCGTCGAGGAGGGCGAGAAGGTCGCGTTCGTGCTGACCTGGCACCCCTCGCACGAGTCACGGCCGCCGCTCGTCGACCCGTACAAGGCGCTGCTCGCCAGCGTCCGGGGCTGGGAGAAGTGGGCGTCCAAGTGCCGCTACGACGGCCCCCACCGGGACGCCGTGATGCGTTCCCTGATCACTCTGAAGGCCCTCACCTACCGGCCGACCGGCGGCATCGTCGCCGCCGCGACCACCTCCCTGCCGGAGGAGCTCGGCGGAGTGCGCAACTGGGACTACCGCTACTGCTGGCTGCGCGACTCCACTCTCACCCTCGGCGCCCTGCTCACCTGCGGCTACCACAAGGAGGCCGAGGCCTGGCGGAACTGGCTGCTGCGCGCGGTCGCGGGCGACCCGGCCGACCTGCAGATCATGTACGGCCTGGCGGGCGAGCGACGGCTGCCGGAGTTCGAGCTGCCGTGGCTGTCCGGCTTCGCGGACTCGGCGCCCGTACGGATCGGCAACGAAGCCGTGAAGCAGCTGCAGCTGGACGTGTACGGCGAAGTCCTCGACTCGGTGTTCCTGGCCCGGCGTTCGGGCCTGCCCACCAAACCCCATATGTGGGACATCCAGGCCGCCCTGCTGGAGTGGCTGCAGTCGGAGTGGCGACAGCCCGACGAGGGCCTGTGGGAGGTACGCGGCGGCCGGCGCCACTTCGTCCACTCCAAGGTCATGGTGTGGGTGGCCGCCGACCGTGCCGTACGCGACCTGGAGACCAACCCCAAGCTGAAGGGCGACCTCGACGGCTGGCGCACCCTGCGGGACGAGGTGCACCGGGAGGTGTGCGAGAAGGGGTACGACGCCGAGCGGAACACCTTCACGCAGTCCTACGGCTCCCGCGAACTCGACGCCGCGCTGCTGCTGATCCCACGGGTCGGGTTCCTGCCGCCGGACGACCCCCGGGTGATCGGCACCATCGACGCGATCCGCGAGGAGCTGGGGCACGGCGATCTCCTGCGGCGGTACAGCACCGACGAGACGACGGTCGACGGACTCCCGGGCGACGAGGGCACCTTCCTCGCGTGCTCGTTCTGGCTGGCGGACGCGCTGCACATGACGGGCCGGACGAAGGAGGCGCGGGAGCTGTTCGAACGGCTGGTGGGGCTCGCCAACGACGTGGGGCTGCTGTCCGAGGAGTACGACCCCGTCGCCGGCCGCCAGCTCGGCAACTTCCCGCAGGCCTTCAGCCACGTCGGCCTGGTGAACACCGCCCTCGCCCTGTTCGGGGACGGGGAGGCAGGATAGGGGCCATGGATCTTGGACTGAAGGACCGGGTGTACGTCGTGACGGGGGCCACACGGGGGCTCGGCAACGCGGTGGCGCGGGAGCTGGTGGCCGACGGCGCGAAGGTGGTGGTGACCGGGCGCGACGAGGCGCGTGCGCTCGCTGCCGCGGGTGAGTTGGGGCCGAATGCGTGGGGAGTGGCCGTCGACAATGCCGATCCGGAGGCGCCGGCGCGGCTCATCGCTGCCGCGCGGGAGCGGTTCGGGGGGTTCGACGGGATTCTCGTGAGCGTCGGGGGGCCGTCGGCGGGGTTCGTCGCCGACAACACGGACGAGCAGTGGCGGGCCGCGTTCGACTCGGTGTTCCTGGGAGCGGTCCGGTTGGCTCGGGCCGCCGCGGAGGAGTTGGAGGCGGGGGGTGTCATCGGGTTCGTGTTGTCGGGCTCGGTGCATGAGCCGATTCCCGGGTTGACGATTTCGAATGGGCTGCGGCCCGGGCTCGCCGGGTTCGCGAAGTCGATCGCGGACGAGTTGGGGCCGCGGGGTATTCGGGTGGTGGGGTTGCTGCCGGCTCGGATCGATACGGATCGCGTGCGGGAGCTGGACTCGATGTCGGCGGATCCTGAGGCCACTCGGGCTGCGCATGAGTCTCGGATTCCGTTGCGGCGGTATGGGAGGCCGGAGGAGTTCGGGAGGGTGGGGGCGTTCTTGTTGTCGCCGGCCGCTTCGTATCTGAGCGGGATCATGGTGCCTGTGGACGGGGGGATGCGGCATGGATTCTGAGTGCCCCGCGCCCCTCAAACCAGGAACCTCAGCTGACCCTCTCCTGGCGATGTTTGACTGCCTTCATACGGACCTCTGCCGGCATTTTCTCCAGGCCTGCTGAATTGCGGGCGTGGGTCAGGGCTTGAACTGCCAGGTGGTGCAGGGCTGTCGAGGGGTCCACGTGGGGTTCCAGGAGCAGGTGGACCCTGGCCTCCGGGGCCGTACGAGTGCCGGTCAGGTGGGCGTGGGCCTGGGCCACGCCGTCCAACTCGCCTGCCTCGCTTGCCAGTACGCCCTCCAGGGCCCGGCCCCGCAGCAGCGCGCCCTCGCCGTCTCCCGTGTCCACCAGGACCTCGGTCAGGCGGCGTCGGCGCAGGACTGCCGTCAGCCACCACAGGGCCAGCAGGACGAGGACGGCCAGGGCCGCGATGACTGTCGGCCACCACCAGCCGTGGTCCTGCCATTTCGTGCGCTCGGCGTTGCTGAGCAGTACGTCGTGTCGGCCGTTGTGGATCCACCATGACGGGGCCGGGGCCCCCAGACCGATCGCGAGGACCGAGCCGCCGACCACGAGCAGTACGAGGCCCACGATGCCGATCAGTACGCGGTTGACGATGCGGAGCATGCCGGTCATCCCTTTCGGCCGGGGCGTCGTACGTGCACCGACAGCGACGGTGGGCGGGACAGGCCCAGGCCCCTGATCGCCTCGTCCAGGATCTCGTTCAGATCGGCCCGTACGTCGCCCAGTTCGCGGAAGTGGGCGACCGCGCGCACATCGGCGCGGGCGCGGCCCATACGGACGCGTACCGACTGCACGCCGGCCACCTCCATGGCGCGGTCGCGCAGGGCGAGGGCCGCCGCCTCGCGGTGAAGGCCGGCTCGGACGTCGGCCTCGGGGCGTCGCATCGGGAGGACGGCGCGCAGGCCGGGCGTGGCCGCCAGCAGCAGGAGCCAGAGGCCCAGGACGGCGGCGACTGAGGCGCCGACCAGGACCCAGGTGTCGTCGAGGGGGCGTGTGGCGAGTTGGTGGGCCAGTTCGCGGCGCCAGGCCATCGCGGGACGGTGCGCCCGTACCGCCGCGATGTCGTAGAGGAAGGTGCCGGTGACGGCCAGGAGCAGCACCGCCACGACGGCCGCGGGGACGCGGCGCGCGGACCAGAAGCGGCCCTCCCTGCCGCCCTCGAACTCCTGCACCGGCGGGGGCTCGTACTCCGCCTTCTCGATGACCGGCAGTCGTTGTGTGGTGCCCTCGGAGCCCTGGAGCTCGCTCATCGCGTCCTCCCCTTGCCCGGTACCGCGCCGTGCGCCGGAGTCAGGTGCAGCCGCTCCACTTGGACGGCGACCTCCGGCACCTCCATGCCCACCAACGCGCGTACCCGCGAAGCGACATGTCGACGCACATCCGCGCAACGGGCGCCGATATCGGTCGGGTAGTCGAGTTCCAGGTGGACTCGGATGTGGGCGGCATCATGGTGCACGACCACGGTGGCACGGGGCCGCGCGGTCTCCCCGGACTGGTCGGCGAGCCGTTCTCGGGCCGCCTGCCCGGCGATCTTCGCCACGACCCGGTCGGCGATCCTGGTGGCACCGCGCTCGCCCGGCGCGACAGCGGCCCGGGGTCTGCCCAGCTCACCGACGCCGCCGCTCACCGAGGTCACCGCCGGCGGTCTTCACGCGTACGGAAGAAGTCGCCGATCTCCAGATCTCCCTCCAGGAAGCGGCCGGCCACGAACCCGACCGCGCCCAGCGCGGCCACCAGCAGGAAGGCCCCGAACCCGCCGAAGTATCCGGCGAAGCCCAGTGCCATCCCGGCGATCATGCCGACCACGGCCTTGCTCATCGTGCGCTCCCCTCAAGCGGTGCGGTTGTCCGGTCGCCGACCGGTCACTGAAGCCGGGGCTCCGACTCCTCGTCCTCTTCCTCCGGCAGCTTCACATCGCTCACCGCGATGTTGACCTCGACGACCTCGAGACCGGTCATCCGCTCCACCGCCGCGATCACGTTCTCCCGGACGGCGCGGGCGACATCGGAGATCGACACGCCGTAGTCGACGACGATCTCCAGGTCGAGCGCCGTCTGCACCTCGCCGACCTCGACCTTCACCCCACGCGTCACGGACTTGGAACCGCCGGGCACCCGGTCCCGCACGGCCCCGAAGGTACGGCTGAGCCCGCTGCCCAGGGCGTGCACGCCGAGTACGTCCCGCGCGGCCAGCCCGGCGATCTTCTCCACGACCCCGTCGGCGATCGTCGTCCGGCCCCGGCCGCCGGGATCTCCCCCGCCTCGCCGGGTCACTTGTGCCTTGTGCGCCCCAGGGGTCTCCGGCACTTCCCTCTCGACTCCGGGGGTCCTCGTCCGGTTCTGCTCCGTGTCGGTCATCGCCGTACGTCCCTTTCCGTTCGTCGTCCTGTGACCACCGTAAGCGGGGTTACGCCATCGCGCGCCGGGGATGCGGCAGGCTGGAGGAATGACGGCGGAAAGATGGGCACAGGTCGTGCGGCACCAGGTGGGGCTGGGCAGACTCCTGCCCCTGGGCGGCTCGCGCGACGGCGCGTGGATCTCCGAGCAGGCGGCCGAAAGCGTGCTACGGCGTGCGGTCGATGACCTTCGCGGGGTACGGGTGGATGCCCTCCGCATCGCCCTCGCCGACCCCGAGGACGTGACCGACCCGGCCGTACCGCCCCCGCCGAGCGCCCTGCCGCCGGGACCGCTACGGGTGACGGCGGAGTTCGCGGCGACGGCCGCCGAGCCGCTGCCGTCGACGGCCGCTCTCCTGCGTACGGGGCTGGCGACCGCGGCGACGGAGCGGCTCGGGCTGATGGTGGAGGAGGTCGACCTGCGGGTCACGGCCCTGCTGGACGAGGAACCGGAAGCGGTTCCGGCACGAGCGGCAAGAGCCCGGACGGCCGACGGGCCAGCGGCTCCCGACGGCGAGCGCGGCTCCGTGGAACCGCGCGCGGTCGCGGCGCCGGACACCCCCGACGAGGAGCGCGTGATGGCGGCCGTCCTGGCCGTGCCGGGCGTGGCCCGGCTGACGTGCGACCTGAGCCGCCGGGCCGTCCACCTCGAGGAGCGCCGCGAGGCCGAGGGCACGCTGCCTCGCCGGCACGCGCGCGTGGAGCTCGCGGTCGACACGGACCACCGGGCCCTGGACGTGGCCCGGCAGGTCCGCGCGGCCGTCTCCGAAGCGCTGCCGGATCACCCGACGGTGGCGGTACTGGTGACGGCGGTCGGCTGAGGGATCAGTCGCCGAGGCCCGCCAGGTCCCGCAACCGCCGCGCCTGGGCAGCGCGCTCCGCGGCGCGCTGGTCGTCGTAGGAACGGCCCTGCGCGCCGCGGATCAATGCCTTCGTCTCGACGACGGCGTCCCGAGGTGCGGCCAGGATCGCCGTCGCCAGGTCCTGTACGGCGCTGTCGAGCTGGTCGGCGGGGACGGCGAGGTTGGCGAGGCCGGTGCCGACGGCCTCCTCGGCCCGGACGGCGCGGCCGGTGATGCAGATCTCGAGCGCGCGGGCATACCCGAGCAGCCCGACCAACGGGTGCGTGCCCGTCAGGTCCGGCACCAGGCCCAGGCTGGTCTCGCGCATGGCGAACTGCACGTCGTCGGCGACGACGCGCAGGTCACAAGCGAGGGCAAGCTGGAAACCGGCTCCGATGGCATGCCCCTGGACGGCGGCGATGGACACGAGGTCGCTCCGCCGCCACCAGGTGAAGCCCTCCTGGAACCCGGCGATGCTCGCGTCGAGTTCACCGTCGCTGCTGCGCGCGAGGTCGATGAACGTCGGCTCGCCCTCGATTCCCTCGGGCGTGAACATCTGCCGGTCGAGACCCGCCGAGAAGGACTGCCCCTCGGCACGCAGCACGACGACACGGACGGACCCCGGCAGGACCCGCCCGGCCTCGGCAAGCGCTCGCCACATCGCGGGGCTCTGCGCATTGCGTTTGGCCGGGTTGGTCAGCGTCACCGTGGCGATCGCGTCGTCGACGGTGAGCCGTACGCCGTCCTTGTCGAGTACGGGACCAAGGTCCTTGGTGGGCGTGGCCATGGGGCGCCTCCGATGAGTGCGGTCAACAGAGCAGAGCAAAGCTAGCTAAGTGACTGCACAGTAACCACCCGGCCGGTCGGCTGACCGACCGGGTGGCCACCATCGAAGCCGATGGGCCGCCCGGTCAGGACGAGGCGGCCTTCTTGCCCCGTGTCGCACCGCCACGCCCACGAAGCGTGACGCCCGACTCGCTGAGCATCCGGTGCACGAAGCCATACGAGCGGCCGGTTTCCTCGGCCAGTGCCCGAATGCTCGCACCGGAGTCGTACTTCTTCTTCAGGTCTGCCGCGAGCTTGTCGCGCGCGGCGCCGGTTACCCGGCTGCCCTTCTTCAGAGTCTCGGCCACCCGTGCCTCCTCATGGGAAGTGCGCTCTGGTCCCCTCATGATCACCCCTCCAGGGCTTCATGGCCACCCATTCGGCAAGGTCCGTGAGACAGGGTTTTGACGACAGGAGCGCATCCCCACAAGCGGAATCTGTAATTCCACCATGCGGCGTTCGTACCGCCGAACGAGTTCCTTTGTGAAGTACCAGGTCAGCGACGTACGACGGCCGAGCCCTTGTCGATAAAGGACTCGGCCGCGAAATGGATGTAGGACACACGACGGTACGAGGAGATCTCACACAGATGATGGATCACCGATCGGCCGAATGATCCATACGCCGTTGATCACGTATTCGATCAAGCGAGGGCGACGAGGTCCGCGTAGTCGGAGCCCCACAGGTCCTCGACGCCGTCCGGCAGCAGAATGATCCGCTCGGGCTGGAGTGCCTCGACGGCGCCCTCGTCGTGGGTGACGAGGACGACGGCGCCCTTGTAGGTGCGCAGCGCGCCGAGGATCTCCTCGCGGCTGGCCGGGTCGAGGTTGTTGGTGGGCTCGTCGAGGAGCAGGACGTTCGCGGACGAGACGACCAGGGTGGCGAGGGCGAGGCGGGTCTTCTCGCCGCCGGAGAGGACTCCGGCCGGCTTGTCGACGTCGTCGCCGGAGAACAGGAAGGAACCCAGCACCTTGCGGACCTCCACGAGGTCCATGTCGGGGGCGGCGGAGCGCATGTTCTCCAGGACCGTGCGGTCGGCGTCGAGCGTCTCGTGCTCCTGCGCGTAGTAGCCGAGCTTGAGGCCGTGGCCGGGGACGACCGCGCCGGTGTCGGGCTGTTCGGCACCCGCGAGGAGCCTCAACAGGGTTGTCTTTCCCGCGCCGTTGAGGCCGAGGATGACGACCCTCGATCCCTTGTCGATGGCCAGGTCGACGTCGGTGAAGATCTCCAGGGAGCCGTACGACTTCGACAGGCCCTCGGCCGTCAGCGGGGTCTTGCCGCAGGACGCGGGCTCCGGGAAGCGGAGCTTGGCGACCTTGTCGGAGACGCGGACCGCCTCCAGGCCGGAGAGCAGCCGGTCGGCGCGCTTGGCCATGTTCTGCGCGGCGACCGTCTTGGTGGCCTTGGCGCGCATCTTGTCGGCCTGCGAGTGCAGGGCGGCGGCCTTCTTCTCGGCGTTCTGCCGCTCGCGCTTGCGGCGCTTCTCGTCGGCCTCTCGCTGCTGCTGGTAGAGCTTCCAGCCCATGTTGTAGACGTCGATCTGGGCACGGTTGGCGTCCAGGTAGAACACCTTGTTGACGACCGTCTCGACCAGGTCGACGTCGTGGGAGATCACGATGAAGCCGCCGCGGTAGGTCTTGAGGTAGTCCCGCAGCCAGATGATCGAGTCGGCGTCGAGGTGGTTCGTCGGCTCGTCGAGGAGCAGCGTGTCCGCGTCGGAGAACAGGATCCGGGCCAGCTCGATACGGCGGCGCTGACCGCCGGAGAGCGTATGGAGCGGCTGGCCGAGCACGCGGTCGGGCAGGTTGAGCGCGGCGGCGATCGTGGCGGCCTCGGCCTCCGCGGCGTACCCGCCCTTGGTGAGGAACTCGGTCTCCTGGCGCTCGTACTGCTTGAGTGCCTTCTCGCGGGTGGCGCCCTGGCCGCCCGCGATGCGCTGTTCGTTGTCGCGCATCTTGCGGATCAGTACGTCGAGGCCGCGGGCGGACAGAATCCGGTCCCGGGCGAGGACGTCGAGGTCGCCGGTGCGGGGGTCCTGCGGGAGGTAGCCGACCTCGCCGGAGCGGGTGATGGTGCCGGCCGCGGGGATGCCCTCGCCGGCCAGGCACTTGGTGAGGGTGGTCTTACCGGCGCCGTTGCGCCCGACCAGACCGATGCGGTCGCCCTTGGCGACCCGGAAATTGGCGGACTCGATGAGGACTCGGGCGCCGGCGCGCAGCTCGATACCGGAGGCGGAGATCACGGACAGACTCCAGGGCGGACAGAGGTTGACGGATGGGCGGCTGAGGACGTTCCCGCCGTCTAATGCGCGAGGAGAATGGCCATGGGACAAGTCTAACGGGGCCGTGCAAGCACTTTTTCTGCGTTCGGGCGTTCGGTACCGGGGCCCCGGCGTGAGCTACGGCACGCCGGGCAGCGCGGCGGAGATCGCCTAGCTTCCGCCGGTGTGCACCTGGAAGGCGGCCCGGCGGACTGCCTTGGCCAGGGCCGGGTCGGGGTGGGCGGCGGCGAGGGCGACCAGGACCTGGACGGTGCGGGGGTGGCCGACGGCGCGGACCTCGTCCAGGAGCATCGGGACCGTGGGCTGCACCGCCGACTCCAGGTGGCGTACCAGCATCGGGGACTCGCCGTGGTCGGCGACGGCGGCCGCGGTGTCGACCCACAGCCAGGTGGCCTCCTCACGGGTGAGCACCTCGTGGGCGTCCTCGGGGTCGATGCCGTCGTGCTCGGCCAGCCAGAGCAGGGCGTACGGCCGCAGGGTGGGCTCGTCGGCCACGGAGCGGACGTCGGGCTCGGCGGGGGCGCCGACCACGCGCAGTGCCTCGAAGGCGAGGCCGCGCAGCAGGGCGTCGTCGCCCCGGGCCGCGTCGATGAGTTCGGTGACGGCGCTGCCCACGGTGCGGGCGGCGAGCCAGGCGCGGTACTCGGCGCGGGCCGCGTTCGGGCGGAGCTGGGCGCAGCCGCGGAGCATCTCCTCGGCGACGGCCTCGATGTTGCCGGCGGGGCTCTGCGCGGCCACGCAGATCTGCTCCAGCTTGACCCACACCGCCCAGCTGCCGAGCGGGGTGAGCGTGGCCTGCGCGGCGTCGTAGGTGAGGGCACCGACGGAGGCGAGGGCGTGCAGGGCCCATTCGAGGAGGGGCGCGAGGGGCGCGAGCGGGGTGTCGGCCGTGGGCTGCGGCACGGGTTCGGCCTGCGGGCCGTAGGGGATCTCGCAGCGCTCGGTGCGCAGTTCGGTGACGCGCTGCTCCAGAAGGTCCAGGAGCTGCTCCACGGGAACCGGGCCGGCGGACAGCTGGAGGAAGGAGAGCACCTGCGGCATGGCCGAGACGACTTCGGCGACGGCGGCGGGCTCGTGGTCCGCGGGCTCGGGGTGGGCGAGCGACCAGGCGTCGAAGAGAGCGACCCAGCCGCGCAGTACGGCGCTGTCGTCGCGGTCCCAGGCGCGCAGCCGCCAGCCGGGACGGGCGCTGTCCCCGTGCACCTCGACGAGGCCGGCCAGACGGGCGGTGTCCCAGTCGGCGCGGACCTGAGCGACGGTCAGGGCGAGGTCGCTCGCCGCCCGTTCGGCGGTCGCGTCGGAGAGGGTGGCCTTGCCGTCGGCTGTCGCCGCGTCGCCGCCGGGGCCGAGGGCGGTGTCCGCCCAGCGGGCGACGCGAGCCGCGTCGGCCAGACCGGAGCGAGCCATTCTGGCCAGTTCCGCGGGTGCCGGTGTGCCCTCCGGCGGGCGGGGCGCGGGGCGGCGTGGGCGCCGCTGGTTCACAGCTGAGGGGGCGGCGGCCAGGGGTCGCGGGCGGACGAGTCGAAGCCTGGAGTCGCGCGGGATACGGGACGTCACGGGTGCAGTCTTCCGGTTGACGGTCCGAAAACCCAAACGGAAGGTCACCGCGGGCGACGGGACTGGCCAACGCCGGGCCCGTGCGGGGCGCTCGGGGCCTGGATCCGGCCAGCGGTTCGACGTTAAACGGAACCGGGGCGGACGGTTCGCCACGACGCCCGCGAGCTCACATCAGCGGGGTCAGGAAGCGGCGCAACGCCTCTTCGTAGGCTTTGGGGTCGGCGTTCCACATCGCCGCGTGCGGGGCCTGGCGGACGGTGTGGAGGGCGACCAGGTGGGGGTGGGCGTCGGCGAGGCGGCGGGAGTGGGCCCAGGGGGCCAGGGTGTCGTCGGGGCCGTGGAGGATCAGGGTCGGGACGGTGAGGCGCGCGGTCTCGGCGGTGTGGCCGGTGTCCAGGCCGGTGCGGCCCTGTGCCGCCCGTACCGCGAGCGGGAGCAGGGCACCGGGGGTGCGACGGGCCGCGGCGAGGGCGCGCAGGGTCGTCGGCCAGTCGAGGACGGGTGAGTCCAGGATCAGGCCGGAGACACGGTCGCGTACGCCGGAGTGGGCTGCGGCGCGCAGCGCCATGGTGGCGCCGGTGGACCAGCCGTGCAGGACGACGCGCTCGGCGCCGTAGCGCACCGCGTAGCGGATCGCCGCGTCCAGGTCGCGCCACTCGCTCTCGCCGAGGTGGTTCAGGCCGTCCGGGGAGCGGGGTGCGCCCAGGTCGCCGCGGTAGGCGAGGTCGAGCACCGGGAAGCGCTGGCGGTGCAGGAACTCCATGACGTTCATGGGGTGTTCGCGGGTGGCGCCGAGGCCGTGCACCGTGATCACCCAGGTGGGCCGCACCCCGGGGACGAACCAGGCGGGCAGGGAGCCGAGTTCGCCGGGGATGTCGACGTCGGCGTGGTCGAGGCCGAGGGCGGTGCTCGGGTTGCCCACGTGCACGTTCGGGGTGAGCCACACCTTGTCGCCGGGTTCCAGGGTGCCGTGCGTGACGCGTTCCAGGCGGCGTACGACGGTGTCGACGGAGTGGGCCGCGGCGGTCAGGACGGGGCCGACGACCGCGTGGGAGGCGTCGCCGGCCAGGCCGTAGGTGCCGGGGCGCAGGGCCGCGAGGTCGCGGGTGAGGGCGATCTGGCCGGCCGCCGTGGCGTGCACGGTGAGGCGGGGTTCGGTGGGCAGGGGTTTGCCCGGTGGCGCCTTGAGCGCGGCGCCGCTGGCGAAGCGGCCGGCGGCCACGGAGGCCGCGCCGGCGGCGAGGGCTACGGTGACGGCCGCGGCCGTTGCTTTGACGGTGCGCACCTGTCCAGTGTCCTGGCCGACCTCGCTTGCGGCCAGCGGGAGGGCGGGGGCGAGTGACGGGGGGTGCGGGGAGGTTGGGCACCGCCGGGTACGTGCGTCGTGGCCGGGCGCCGTCGCGGCGGGACGAGAAGACCGGCGTGGCGAGGGAAGCCGACCTGGGGAGCGGCGAGCGGCGGAGGCGGTGGACCGACCCGGCCGAGCGGACGGCCCCCGTTCAGCCCCGCTGCCCGTACCCCCTCAGCTTCTCCCCCGCCTCGGCCACCTGCTCCGGGGACAGCAGTGTCGGCGACAGTCCCGGTACCGAGGACGCCGTCAGCCACAGGCGGCACATCCACTCCAGTTGGGCCGTGCGGTCGTAGGCCTGGGTCAGGGTCGTGCCGTAGGACATCGTGCCGTGGTTCTGGAGGAGGCAGGCGGTGCGGTCGGCGAGGGCGCGGAGCATGTTCTCGGCCAACTCGTCGGTGCCGTACGTCGCATAGGGGGCAACTCGGACGGGTCCGCCGAGGCCGGCGGCCATGTAGTGGATCGCCGGGAGCTCGGGGACGAGCGTCGAGACGGCCGTCGCGTGCACGGCGTGGGTGTGGACGACGGCGCCCGCGTCGGTCGAGCGGTAGACGGCGAGGTGCATGGGGAGTTCGCTGGTCGGGACCAGGGTGCCGAGGACCTGTCGGCCGCCGAGGTCGACGCCCGTGATGTCGTCCGGCGCGAGGCGGTCGTAGGGGACGCCCGACGGCGTGACCAGCACGGTGTCGCCGACGCGCACGGAGACATTGCCGGAGGTGCCGACGACCAGGCCGTCGGAGACGGTGCGGCGGGCGGTCTCGACCAGAGCCTCCCAGGCGCGCGCCTCCTCGGGGAGCGCACACCTCCCCCTCACCTCGGGCACATCCTGTGCGCCCGCCCGGGCGCCCCGCTCGTCACCCTGTTCCCGCCGCTGCTCAGCCATGCCGCGATCCTGTCAAACGGAGCGCCAAGTCGCCCGCGGGCCGGGGCACTTTAGGGCGGAAGCCACGCCTTCGAAAGAGCACAGATGAGGACATATCACTCTGTTGCCGTGCTTGGCCTGAGATCAGCGAACATGCGCTGATCTTCCAGTAATCTCCCCGTGTTTTGTCGTGCACGTCGCCATTCCGGGGGGAAGCATGGCCCGTGATCGCCAACCGTTCCGCCGCCGCACCCGCGTCATCGCGGTCTTCGTGGCGGCGCTCGCCGTCGGAGGGACCGCGGCCACCGGGCTGCCGGCGTCCGCCGCGAGTCTGCCGAAAGGACACGACGTCTCCTCGCACCAGAAGAACGTCAACTGGTCGAGCGCGAAGGCGAAGGGCGCCAGGTTCGTCTACGTCAAGGCGACCGAGTCCACGAACTACGTCAGCCCGTACTTCGGCCGGCAGTACAACGGCGCCCGCAACGCCGGCATCATCCGCGGGGCGTACCACTTCGCGGTGCCGAACAGGTCGTCGGGCCGGACGCAGGCGGCGTACTTCGTGAACCACGGCGGCGGGTGGCGGGCGGACGGCTGGACGCTGCCGCCCGCGCTCGACATCGAATACAACCCGTACGACACGAAGCACCGGTGCTACGGGATCAGCAAGGCGAGCATGGTCGGCTGGGTCCAGTCGTTCAGCGACGAGGTCAAGCGGCTCACCGGCCGCCGCCCGGTGATCTACACGACCGCCCACTGGTGGAACACCTGCACCGGCGGCAGCCGCGCCTTCGCCTCCAACCACGCACTGTGGATCGCCCGCCACGGCTCGGCGGACGCCGGAGCGCTGCCGAGCGGCTGGTCGTTCTGGACCTTCTGGCAGTACGACAACAGCGGCAGCCTGCCGGGTGATCAAAATCTCTTCAACGGGTCGCAGGCCCAACTGAGGAAGTTCGCTCGCGGCTACTGACGGTTCTGGACACCGTGTAGCCCACCTCAGTTCATCTTCCGTTTACCCAGGTTGCCTACGGTCAACCGACCGATGACTTCGAACGATTGCCTGGGTAAATGGAAAACTTCTCGCTGATCCTCGCGATTGTGGTGGTAACCGCACTTGCGTTTGATTTCACGAACGGTTTCCACGACACCGCCAACGCGATGGCCACGACCATCTCGACCGGTGCGCTCAAGCCCAAGGTGGCCGTGGCCATGTCCGCCACGCTCAACCTTGTGGGCGCCTTTCTCTCGGTGGAGGTCGCCAACACGATCTCCAAGGGTCTCGTCGACGAGACCGGCATCCGTCCCGAGGTCATCTTCGCCGCGTTGGTCGGCGCGATCCTCTGGAACCTGCTGACCTGGCTGGTGGGCCTGCCCTCCAGTTCCTCGCACGCCCTCATGGGCGGTCTGATCGGCGCCACCATCGCCTCGGCCGGCACGGGTGCCGTCCACGGCGACGTGCTCGTGACCAAGGTGCTCATCCCGGCGCTGGCCGCCCCGATCGTCGCCGGTGTCGCCGCGATGCTCGCGACCCGCCTGTCCTACACCGTCGGCAAGAAGGCCGACGGCAAGGCCGCCGAGAAGGGCTTCCGCGTCGGCCAGATCGCCTCCGCCGGCCTGGTCTCGCTGGCCCACGGCACGAACGACGCGCAGAAGACGATGGGCATCATCACCCTCGCCCTGGTCGCCGGCGGCGTCGTCGCCCCCGACGCCGACCCGCCCACCTGGGTCATCCTCTCCGCCGGTCTCGCCATCGCGCTCGGCACCTGGCTCGGCGGCTGGCGCATCATCCGCACGATGGGCAAGGGCCTGACCGAGCTTCAGCCGCAGCAGGGCTTCGCCGCCCAGACCAGCGCGGCCACGGTCATCCTGGCCTCCTCGCACCTCGGCTTCTCCCTCTCCACCACCCACTCGGTCTCCGGTTCGGTGATGGGCGCGGGCCTGGGCCGCAAGGGCGGTGTCGTGCGCTGGTCGACCGCGACCCGGATGCTGGTCGCCTGGGTCCTCACCCTCCCGGCCGCCGCCCTGGTCGGCGCGGGCGCCGAGTCCGTCACCGACCTCGGCGACTGGGGCACCGGTGTGGTCGCCGTCTTCCTGGTCGCCTCCAGCGCCGCGATCTGGAAGATCTCCCGCCGCGAGGTCGTGGACGCGTCGAACGTCAATGACACCGACGAGCCGGCCGGGGTCGTCACCACGGCGATCGCCGCCGTGACCCCGCCGCCCGCGGGCACGGTCGCCGAGGACCTGACGGCCACGATCCCCGCTCCCGCCACCGGCACGGAGTCGGCCACCCCGCCGGCCACCGTCTGAGCCCCCGGTACGAAGGAAGAGAAGCAGCATGAAGATCGACTGGGCAGCTCTCGGCTCCGTCTTCGGCGTCAGCCTCGTGGTCACCGTGGGCCTCGTCGCCCTGTTCACCCTCGGCATCATGGGCCTGTCCCGCCGCGAACGGGCGGTGGCCGAGGGCAACTCGGCGACCCTCGCGGTCGCGGGCGCGTACGTGGCGTTCGCCGGGTGCGCGGCGGCGGTGGCGTACGGCATCAACCTGATCATGGCGAAGAGCTGACGCCCGACTCACAACAGATGTGCGCGTGGTGCCGGGACGGTGATCCGTCCCGGCACCACGCGTTTCCGTGACCCCGGCGACCACCTGCGTGTGGGCCTCAGCACACTCTCCCGTCGCAGGTCAACGGCAAGTTGACGGGTCTTCCAACCCCGTGGTGGACTGCCGGAGCCATATACGGCGGCAAGGGAGGAAGCCGGTGCGAGTCCGGCGCGGTCCCGCCACTGTCACCGGGGTAGCCATCCCCGGGAGCCAGGAACTCCCACCGCCGGTCTCGTCGAACCAGGGCGCGGACACCCTGAGTGAGGACATGTCGCCATGCCAGCCTGCCGATTGAGGCACAGCACCAGGTCACTGCCCGAACCCACGGCCGGCTGAGCCGATGCGTGCCGATCGCGTCTTCGCGTACGGCGCCGCCGCCGGACTCCTCGGTGACCATCTCCTCGGCGATCCCCGCCGCGGGCATCCGGTCGCCGCGTTCGGACGGGCCGCGGGTGCCGTGGAGAGAGTGCTGTGGCGGGACCACCGCGGGTGGGGTGCGCTGCACACCGCCGTGTGCGTGGGCGGTGCGGTGGGCCTGGGTGCCGTCGCGGCTTCCGTCGTACGTCCGTCCCGTACCGCCTCCGTCGCGCTGACCGCCGCCGCCACATGGGCCGTTGTCGGCGGGACCTCGCTCGCGCGCGAGGCCCGCGCCATCGGGCGGGCCCTGGAGGCCGGGGACATCGAGGGGGCGCGGGAGCGGCTGCCGCATCTGTGCGGGCGGGATCCGCAGGCGCTGGACGCGGACGGGATCGCGCGGGCCGTCGTCGAGTCCGTCGCCGAGAACACGTCCGACGCGGTCGTGGGGGCGCTGGTGTGGGGAGCCGTCGGCGGAGTGCCGGGGCTGCTCGGGTTCCGGGCCGTGAACACGCTGGACGCGATGGTCGGGCACAAGTCGGCCCGGTACCGGCGGTACGGGTGGGCCTCGGCGCGGCTGGACGACGTCGCCGGGTGGCCGGGGGCCCGGCTGACGGCTGTTCTGGCGACCGTCGCCGGAGACGACCCCCAAGGGGCGGTACGGGCCTGGCGTGCCGACGCCGGCAAGCACCCGAGCCCCAACGCGGGGCCGGTGGAGGCGTCGTTCGCGGGGGCGCTGGGCGTGCGGCTGGGCGGGACCCTGTCGTACGGGGGGCGGGTCGAGCACCGGCCCGTGCTCAACACGCCGGGACGCGCCGTCTCGGTACCCGACCTCGAGCGAGCCGTACGGCTCTCCCGGCGCGTCGGTCTGCTCGCGCTCGGCGTCAGCGCCGCCGCGCGCCTTGTCGTGAAGGGACGTAGGTCATGAGCGGTGGTGGTCTTCTCGTCGCCGGTACCACCTCCGACGCCGGCAAAAGTGTCGTCACCGCCGGGATCTGTCGCTGGCTGGTGCGGCAGGGCGTCAAGGTCGCGCCCTTCAAGGCGCAGAACATGTCCCTCAACTCGTTCGTGACACGCGAGGGCGCCGAGATCGGGCGGGCGCAGGCCATGCAGGCCCAGGCGTGCCGGATCGAGCCGACGGCGCTGATGAATCCCGTGCTGCTCAAGCCCGGTGGCGAGCAGAGCAGTCAGGTCGTGCTGATGGGCAAGCCGGTGGGCGAGCTCAGTGCGCGCGGTTTTTTCGGGGGGTCCGGGGGGTCATCCCCCGGGGAAAGGCTGCACGGGGGGCGCCAGCAGAAGCTTCTCGGCACCGTTCTCGACTGTCTCGCCGAGTTGCGGGGCACGTATGACGCGGTGATCTGTGAGGGGGCGGGCAGTCCTGCCGAGATCAATCTGCGGCGGACCGACATCGTGAACATGGGGATCGCGCGCAATGCGCGGCTGCCCGTGGTCGTGGTCGGCGACATCGATCGCGGCGGGGTGTTCGCCTCCTTCTTCGGGACCGTCGCGCTGCTCTCGCCCGAGGACCAGGAGCTTGTCGCCGGTTTCCTCGTCAACAAGTTCCGGGGGGATGTCAGCCTTCTGGAGCCCGGGCTCGACATGCTGCACGGGCTCACCGGGCGGCATACGTACGGCGTCCTCCCCTTCCGGCACGGCCTCGGCATCGACGAGGAGGACGGGCTGCGGATGTCCCTGCGGGGCACGGTCCGGGAGTCGAACACCGCTCCGCCCGTCGGGGAGGACGTGCTGCGGGTCGCCGTCTGTGCGATCCCGCTCATGTCCAACTTCACCGATGTCGACGCGCTGGCCGCCGAACCGGGTGTCGTCGTGCGGTTCGTGGACCGGCCCGAGGAGCTGGCCGACGCCGATCTCGTGGTGATTCCGGGGACGCGGGGGACCGTGCGCGCGCTGGAGTGGTTGCGGGAGCGGGGGTTGGCGGAGGCTCTGCGGCGCAGGGCGGCCGAAGGGCGGCCCGTGCTGGGCGTCTGCGGTGGCTTCCAGGTGCTCGGTGAGCACATCGAGGACGACGTCGAGTCGCGCGCCGGGCAGGTCGAGGGCCTCGGCGTGCTCCCCGTCCGGGTGCGGTTCGCCCGGGAGAAGACCCTCACCCGGCCGGTGGGCCAGGCCCTCGGCGAGCGGGTCGAGGGGTACGAGATCCATCACGGGGTCGCCGAGATCAACGGGGGTCAGGCGTTCATCTCCGATGACAACGGACACAGCCTGGACGGGATCCGGGTCGGGCAGACCTGGGGCACCCACTGGCACGGTTCGCTGGAGTCGGACGGTTTCCGGCGGGCCTTTCTGCGCGAGGTGGCGGCCGCCGCGGGCCGCCGTTTCGTGCCGGCCGAGGACACGTCGTTCGGCGCGCTGCGCGAGGAGCAGCTCGACCGGCTCGGCGACCTGATCGAACAGCACGCGGACACGGACGCGCTCTGGCGGCTCATCGAGTCGGGCGCGCCGCAAGGACTGCCCTTCATTCCACCGGGAGCGCCCGCATGAGCACAGTGTTGTTGTTGTCGACCGCCGACACGGATCTGTTGGCCGCCCGGGCCGCGTCCGGCGCCGACTACCGGATCGGCAACCCGATGCGGGTGGATGTCGAACAGGAGCTCCCCGGTCTCCTCGACGGCACCGACATCGCCGTCGTACGGCTGCTCGGTGGCAAGCGGGCCTGGGAGGACGGGCTGGCCGCGCTGAAGGCGTCCGGCGTTCCGACCGTGCTGCTGGGCGGCGAGGCCGTGCCGGACGCGGAGTTGATGGCCGAGTCGTCCGTGCCGGCGGGTGTGGTGGCCGAGGCGCTCAGGTACCTCGTCGAGGGCGGGTCCGCGAACCTCGTGGAGCTCGCGCGGTTCCTGTCCGACACCGTGCTGCTGACCGGTGAGGGGTTCGTCGAGCCGCAGAAGATGCCCGAGTACGGCGTCCACGGTGAGCGGGAGCTCGTCGAGGGTCGGCCGACCGTCGGCGTGCTCTTCTACCGGGCCCATGAACTGAGCGGCAACACCGCCTTCGTGGACACCCTGTGCGACGCGATCGAGGCGCGGGGCGCGTGCGCCCTTCCCGTGTACTGCGGTTCGCTGCGCGGTGCGGACGCCGGGCTGTACGAGATCCTCGGCCGGGCCGACGCCGTGGTCGCCACCGTCCTGGCCGCCGGTGGCACACACGCCTCGCAGGCCTCGGCGGGCGGCGACGAGGAGGCCTGGGACATCGGGGCGCTCGCGGACCTCGACATCCCTGTGCTCCAGGGGCTTTGCCTCACCTCGTCGCACGCGGCCTGGGACGAGTCGGACGCCGCCGTCTCCCCCATGGACGCGGCGATGCAGGTCGCCATCCCGGAGTTCGACGGCCGGCTCATCACCGTGCCGTTCAGCTTCAAGGAGCAGGGGCCGGACGACGTCCCGGTGTACGTCGCGGACCCCGAGCGGGCCGCGCGGGTCGCCGGAATCGCCGTACGGCACGCGCAGTTGAAGCACAAGGCGAACGCCGAGAAGAAGCTGGCGCTCGTCTTCACCGCGTACCCGACCAAGCACTCGCGCGTCGGCAACGCGGTCGGTCTGGACACGCCCGCTTCGGCGGTACGGGTGCTGGACGCGCTGCGGGACGCGGGGTACGTCGTCGAGGGGCATCCCGACAACGGTGACGAGCTGATCCACCGGCTGATCAACGCCGGTGGGCACGACGTCGAGTGGCTCACCGAGGAGCAGCTGGCCGCCGCGCCCGCGCGTGTGCCGCTCGCCGACTACCGGGCGTGGTTCGACGAGCTCGACCCCGAGTTGCGGGACGGGATGCTGGAGGCGTGGGGCGAGCCGCCGGGCTCCCTCTACGTCGACGGGGACGACATCGTGCTCGCGTCCCTCCAGTTCGGGAACGTCGTCGTGATGATCCAGCCACCGCGCGGCTTCGGCGAGAACCCGATCGCGATCTACCACGACCCCGACATGCCGCCGTCCCACCACTACATGGCCGCGTACCGGTGGCTGGAGAACAGTTTCGGCGCCGACGCGATCGTCCACATGGGCAAGCACGGCACGATGGAGTGGCTGCCGGGCAAGGGACTCGGGCTCAGCGGGGGGTGCGCTCCGGACGCCGTCCTCGGGGATCTCCCTCTCATCTACCCGTTCATCGTCAACGACCCCGGTGAGGGCACCCAGGCCAAACGGCGCGGGCACGCCACGGTCGTCGACCATCTCGTGCCGCCGATGGCCCGTGCGGACACGTACGGCGACCTGGCCAAACTGGAGCAGCTGCTCGACGAGTACGCGCTCGTCTCCGACCTGGATCCGACGAAGGCGCCGGCCGTGCGCGCGCAGATCTGGACGCTGGTGAAAACGGCCGAGCTGCATCACGACCTGCACATCGACGAGCAGCCGGACGACGGCGACTTCGACGAGTTCGTCATGCACATCGACGGCTATCTGTGCGAGATCAAGGACGTGCAGATCCGCGACGGCCTGCACATCCTGGGTGGCGGGCCGGTCGGTGAGCCGCGCGTGAACCTCGTGCTCGCGGTGCTGCGTGCCTCGCAGGTGTGGGGTGGACAGGCGAACGCGCTGCCGGGGCTGCGGGCCTCGCTCGCCGCTCATTTCGGGCTCAGCGAGAAGGAGTTGCTGGCCGAGCCCGGCGTTCCGGTGAAGGTGCCGGTCGAGCTGACGGACCTCGTCGAGGGGCCCTCCCGTACGGGCGCCGACGCGATCGACCTGCTGGAACAGTTGTGCCGGCGGTTCGCGGAGGGCATGGAGGAGCGCGGGTGGGACGTCACCGAGAGCCGGCCCCTCGCCCGTGACGTCCTCGGCACCGAACTCCCGGACGCCGTAGCGGTGTTGGAGTTCGCCTGCAACGAGGTCGTGCCCCGGCTGGAGAAGACGACCGACGAGATCGGCCACATCCTCAAGGCACTTGACGGCGGATACGTCCCGGCGGGGCCGTCCGGCTCACCGACACGCGGTCTGGTCAACGTCCTCCCGACCGGCCGGAACTTCTACTCCGTCGACCCCAAGGCCATTCCCTCCCGGCTGAGTTGGGAGGTCGGCCAGTCCCTCGCCGACTCGCTCGTCCAGCGGTATCTGCAGGACACCGGCGAGTACCCGAAGTCGGTCGGCCTGACGGTGTGGGGTACGTCCGCGATGCGCACCCAGGGCGACGACATCGCCGAGATTCTCGCCCTGCTGGGCTGCCGTCCGGTCTGGGACGACGCCTCGCGCCGGGTGACCGGCTTCGAGGTGATCCCCCTCGACGAGCTGGGCCGACCGCGCATCGACGTCACCGTCCGCATCTCCGGCTTCTTCCGGGACGCGTTCCCGCACGTCGTCGGGCTCATCGACGACGCGGTCCGCAAGGTGGCCGAGCTGGACGAACCCGCCGACCTCAACTTCGTCCGCGCCCACGCCGACGAGGACACCGCCGAGCACGGCGACCGGCGGCGCGCGACCGCCCGTATCTTCGGCTCCAAGCCGGGCGCGTACGGCGCCGGTCTGCTGCCGCTGATCGACGCCCGCAACTGGCGTTCCGACGCCGACCTCGCCGAGGTGTACGCGGTGTGGGGCGGTTACGCGTACGGGCGCGGGCTCGACGGGCGGGCGGCGCGCGGGGACATGGAGACGGCGTTCAAGCGGATCGCCGTGGCCGCCAAGAACGTCGACACCCGCGAGCACGATCTCGTCGACGCCGACGACTACTTCCAGTACCACGGAGGCATGGTCGCGATGGTGCGCCATCTGACGGGCGCCAGCCCCGAGGCGTACGTCGGCGACTCGGCCGTCCCCGACCAGATCAAGACCCGGACGCTGGGCGAGGAGACGCACCGCGTCTTCCGCGCGCGGGTCGTCAACCCCCGCTGGATGGCGGCCATGCGCCGGCACGGCTACAAGGGCGCCTTCGAGATGGCGGCGACCGTGGACTACCTCTTCGGGTACGACGCCACGGCCGGTGTCGTCGACGACTGGATGTACGAGAAGCTCAGCGCCGAGTACGTCTTCGCCCCGGAGAACCGGGAGTTCATGAAGCAGTCCAACCCGTGGGCGCTGCGCGGGATCACGGAACGGCTCCTGGAGGCCGCCGACCGTGGACTGTGGGCCGAGCCGGACGCGGAGACGCTGGAGCGGCTGCGCGCCACCTACCTGGAGCTCGAAGGCGACTTGGAAGGCGACGACCAGTGACCACCCCCTTCCCCTTCACGGCCGTTGTCGGCCAGGACGACCTGCGGCTCGCGCTGCTGCTGAACGCCGTCTCCCCGGCGGTCGGCGGTGTGCTGGTGCGCGGCGAGAAGGGCACCGCCAAGTCGACGGCGGTACGAGCCCTTTCGGCGCTGCTGCCCGAGGTCGCCGTCGTCCCCGGCTGCCGTTTCTCCTGCGACCCCACGGCGCCGGACCCGTCCTGCCCGGACGGACCGCACGAGGTCGGGCCCGGCGCTCGACGCCCCGCCCGTATGGTCGAGTTGCCGGTCGGCGCCTCCGAGGACCGGCTCGTCGGCGCCCTCGACATCGAGCGGGCACTGGCGGAGGGCGTGAAAGCCTTCGAGCCCGGGCTCCTCGCCGACGCGCACCGCGGAATCCTGTACGTGGACGAGGTGAATCTCCTTCACGACCACCTCGTCGACCTGCTGCTCGACGCCGCCGCGATGGGCGCCTCCTACGTCGAGCGCGAGGGTGTGTCCGTGCGGCATGCCGCCCGCTTCCTCCTCGTAGGGACCATGAACCCCGAAGAGGGCGAGCTGCGGCCGCAGTTGCTCGACCGGTTCGGGCTGACCGTGGAGGTCGCGGCCTCCCGGGAGCCGGACCAGCGGGTGGCGGTCGTACGGCGGCGGCTCGCGTACGACGACGATCCGGCCGGTTTCGCGGCCCGTTGGGCGGACGAAGAGACTTCCGTACGTCAACGGATCGTCGCGGCACGGGAGTTGTTGCCGTCGGTGCGCCTGGGCGACGGGGCACTGCGGCAGATCGCGGCGACCTGTGCCGCCTTCGAGGTGGACGGTATGCGGGCCGACATCGTGATGGCGCGGACCGCCACCGCGCTGGCGGCGTGGGCCGGGCGGACCGAGGTGCTCGCGGAGGACGTGCGGCAGGCGGCTCTGCTCGCGCTGCCGCATCGGCGCCGGCGCAATCCCTTCGACGCGCCGGGGCTCGACGAGGACAAGCTCGACGAGACGCTGGAGGAGTTCGGCGAGGGCGACGACGATCCGGACCCCGGTGACGGCGGGCCGGGCGGCGGAGGCGGACAACCGTCGCCGGACGCGGGCCCGCAGGACGGCGGTGACACGGGTGCGCGGACCGAGGCCGGTGAGGGCGGACAGCCGCAGGCCTCCGGCGCGGCCGAGCAGTCCGCCGTACGGGCCTCCGAGCCCTTCCGGACCAAGGCGCTGAGCGTGCCGGGGATCGGCGAGGGGGCCGCGGGGCGGCGTTCGCGGGCGCGGACCGAGCACGGTCGGACGACCGGGGCACGGCGACCGCGAGGTGCCCTGACCAAGCTGCACCTGGCGGCGACCGTGCAGGCCGCGGCGCCGCATCAGCGGGCGCGGGGTCGGTCCGGTCCGGGGCTCGTGGTGCGGCGGGACGATCTGCGGCAGGCGACGCGGGAGGGGCGCGAGGGGAACCTCGTGCTGTTCGTGGTCGATGCCTCCGGGTCGATGGCGGCCCGGCAGCGGATGAGCGCGGTGAAGGGGGCTGTGCTGTCGCTGCTGCTGGACGCCTATCAGCGGCGGGACAAGGTGGGGCTGGTGACGTTCCGGGGAGCGGCCGCCGATGTGGCGTTGCCGCCGACCTCGTCCGTGGACGCTGCGGCGACCCGGCTGGAGTCGTTGCCCACGGGTGGGCGGACTCCGCTGGCCGCGGGGCTGTTGAAGGCCCATGAGGTGCTTCGGATCGAGCGGTTGCGGGATCCCGCGCGGCGGGCGCTGGTGGTCCTGGTGACGGATGGACGGGCCACCGGTGGGCCCGAGCCTGTGGCGCTCGCGGGACGGGCGGCCCGGCTGTTCGCCGCCGAGGGTGTCGCGTCGGTGGTCGTGGACTGTGAGTCGGGGCCGGTGCGGCTGGGGCTCGCCGGACAGCTCGCGGGTGAGCTGGGCGGGACGGCGGTGACGCTCGACGAGTTGCGGGCGGACAGCATCGCCGGGCTGGTGAGGGATGTGCAGGGGACTTCGAGGAGGGCCGCGTAATGCCGCAGGGGCAGCCGAGTGTCGTACCGGATGACGGGCTCACGACGCGTCAGCGTCGCAACCGTCCGCTGGTCGTCGTCCACACCGGGATCGGGAAGGGCAAGTCGACCGCCGCCTTCGGGCTCGCGCTGCGGGCCTGGAACCAGGGGTGGCCCATCGGGGTGTTCCAGTTCGTCAAGTCGGCGAAGTGGAAGGTCGGCGAGGAGAACGCGCTGCGGGTACTGGGCGCGTCCGGGGAGGGCGGCTCCGTCGACTGGCACAAGATGGGTGAGGGGTGGTCCTGGGTTCAGCGGGACGAGCAGCTGGACAACGAGGAGAAGGCCCGGGAGGGCTGGGCGCAGGTCAAGCGGGACCTCGCCGCCGAGACGTACAAGCTGTATGTGCTGGACGAGTTCGCCTACCCGATGCACTGGGGGTGGGTCGACACCGACGAGGTCGTCGACGTGCTCCGGAATCGGCCCGGGACCCAGCATGTCGTCATCACCGGGCGGAACGCGCCCGAGAAGCTCGTCGACTTCGCCGATCTCGTGACCGACATGTCCAAGGTGAAGCATCCGATGGACGCCGGGCAGAAGGGGCAGAGGGGCATCGAGTGGTGATGTCTTCCGTCCCCCGGCTGGTCATTGCCGCGCCTTCTTCGGGCAGCGGCAAGACCACCGTCGCCACGGGGTTGATGGCCGCGTTCGCCGCGCGGGGGCTTGTCGTGTCTCCGCACAAGGTGGGGCCGGACTACATCGATCCCGGGTATCACGCGCTCGCGAGCGGGCGAGTGGGGCGGAACCTCGACGCGTATCTGTGCGGGGCGGAGTTGGTGGCTCCGTTGTTCCAGCACGGGGCGCGGGGCTGCGATGTCGCGGTCGTCGAGGGGGTGATGGGGATGTACGACGGGGCCGCGGGAGAGGGCGAACTGGCGTCCACCGCGCATGTGGCGAAGTTGCTGCGGGCGCCGGTGGTGCTTGTCGTCGATGCCTCCTCGCAGTCCCGGTCGGTGGCCGCGCTGGTGCATGGGTTCGCGTCCTGGGATCCGGAGGTGCGGGTCGGGGGCGTGATTTTGAACAAGGTGGCGTCGGACCGGCACGAGGAGCTGTTGCGGGAGGCGTTGGACTCGGCGGGTGTGCCCGTGTTGGGGGTGCTGCGCCGGGTGGCTCAAGTGGACACGCCTTCACGGCACTTGGGGCTGGTGCCGGTCGCCGAGCGGAGCGCCGCCGCTGTCGAGGCCGTGGGGGCGATGGCGGCGCAGGTGGCTGCCGGGTGCGATCTGGAAGGGTTGCTGAGGCTGGCGCGGAGTGCCGGCGGGTTGTCGTGTGCGGCTTGGGATGCGGCTGAGGTCCTGGGGGCTGCGCCCCCAGACCCCCGTCGGCCCGAAGGGCCTCGTCCTCAAACGCCGGACGGGCTGGGTTTGCCTGGACTGGGCTCAGAAGTGCGCGTTGCCATCGCCGGCGGTCCCGCCTTCACCTTCTCCTACGCCGAGCACGCCGAGCTGCTCACCGCCGCCGGTGCCGAAGTCGTCTCCTTCGATCCCCTTCGTGATGAGCAACTGCCCGATGGAACAAGTGGGTTGGTCATCGGGGGCGGGTTCCCCGAGGTGTACGCCTCCGAGCTGTCCGCCAACGAGTCCCTCCGCAAGGCCATCGGTGAGCTCGCCCTCGGCGGGGCCCCCGTCGCCGCCGAGTGTGCCGGGCTGCTCTATCTGTGCCGGGAGTTGGACGGGCAGCCCATGTGCGGGGTGTTGGACGCGACCGCCCGGATGTCCGAGCGGCTCACTCTCGGGTATCGGGATGCCGTTGCCGTGAGTGACAGTGTGCTGGCCGTCGCCGGGACGCGGATGCGGGGGCACGAGTTTCATCGGACCGTCGTCGAGCCGGGGGCGGGGGCGGCTCCCGCGTGGGGCGTGCGCGCCCCTGACCGGCGGGTCGAAGGTTTCGTACAACAAGGTGTGCACGCGAGTTATCTGCACACGCACTGGGCGTCCGAGCCCGGTGTCGCCCGTCGGTTCGTGGAGAGGTGCCGGACGTCATGAGCAACAGCAGCAGGCTGATCGGGGTCGGGGTCGGGCCCGGCGATCCCGAGTTGGTGACGGTCAAGGGCGTCAATGCGCTGCGGGCCGCCGATGTCGTCGTCGTGCCCGTCATGGACACGGGTGAGAAGGGGCGGGCCGAGGCGACCGTTCTGCACTACGTGCCCGAGGAGAAGGTCGTCCGGGTCGTGTTCGCGCTCAACGAGCGGAGTGACCGGGGGCGGCGGGAGGCCGCGTGGGATGCGGCCGGGGAGCAGGTCGCCCGGTTGCTGGGTGAGTACGGGAGCGTCGCCTTCGCGACCATCGGCGATCCGAACGTGTACTCCACCTTCACCTATCTCGCTCAGACCATCGCCGAGCTCGTGCCGGGGACCGTCGTGGAGACCGTGCCCGGGATCACCGCCATGCAGGACCTCGCGGCGCGGTCCGGGGCTGTGCTGACCGAGGGCACCGAGCCGCTCACCCTCGTCCCCGTCACCGCGGGTGCCGCCGTGCTCAAGGACGCGCTCAACGGGCCCGGCACCGTCGTCGCCTACAAGTTCGGCCGACAGGCCGCTGAGGTCGCCGAGGCGCTGCGGGAGACCGGGCGGATCGGTGACGCGGTGTGGGGGTCGGCGCTCGGGCTGGAGAGCGAGTCCATCCGGCCGGCCGACGAGCTCGACGGCGGCCCGCTGCCGTACCTCTCGACGCTCATCGCGCCCGCGCGGCGGGACGGCGGGCGGGGCGGCAAGTTGTGACCAGCCGCGGATCAGCTCGCCATGCCGACGACGAACCAGATGAACAGCACGCCCGCGACCGTGCACAGCAGGGTCGAGCGGGCGGGGTGTTCGTGGTGGGCCTCGGGGAGGATCTCGGCGGCGGCCAGGTAGAGGAGTACGCCGCCGAAGAGGCCGAGATAGCCGCCGAGCAGGCCCTCCGGGATGGTGACGAAGGCCGTCGAGGCGGCGCCGATCACCGGGGCCGCGGCGTCCGCGAACAGCATGGTCAGGGCTTTGCGGCGGGCGTTTCCGTACAGGCTGGTGATCGTGTACGTGTTGAAGCCGTCCGCGAAGTCGTGGGCCACCACGGCCAGGGCGACCGCCGCGCCCATGCCGCCGCCGACCTGGAAGGCCGCGCCGATCGCCACGCCGTCCATGGCGCTGTGGCCGACCATCGCGGCCGCCGCCGTCAGGCCCACCTCGGGCGCCCGGCCGTGGGCCTCGGACTCCTCGCCGCCGTGCGCGGCCTGGCGGGCGGCGAGCAGGCGCTCGACCAGATGAGCCAGGAGGAAGCCGGCCACGAAGAGGAGCAGGGCCGCCGGCACGCCGAAGACCTCGTCGCCGGCCGCCTGAAGCGCCTCCGGCAGCAGGTCCAGGCCGACCACGCCCAGCATCAGTCCGCCGGCCAGTCCCAGGACGAGATGGCGACGGTCGGTCACGCGCTGTGCCGTCCAGCCGCCGGCCAGCGTCATCAGGAACGCGCCGAGCGCGACGAAGACCGCCATGGGGCCTTGTTATCCGATCAACGGCCGTTCGTGCACATCGTGCGGCCTCCACGGCCGCGATCGTAAGACGTTTTGACCGAGTTGTACATGAGAGGACCGATTTTCATGGCCGATGCCTCCACCGGCAAGGTGACCTTCGTCGGTGCCGGCCCCGGCGCCGCCGACCTGCTGACGTTCCGTGCCGCGCGCGCCATCGCCGAGGCCGACGTGGTGATCTGGGCCGCGAGCCTGGTCCAGGCAGAGGTCCTCGAACACGCGCGCGATGGTGTGGAGATTCTCGACTCGGCGACGATGTCGTTGGAGGACGTGGTCGCCGTCTACGAGCGGGCGCGGGAGGAGGGGCTGCGGGTTGCCCGCATCCACTCCGGGGACCCTGCCCTCTGGGGCGGTACGCAGGAGCAGCTCGACCGGTGTGCCCGGATCGGCATCGAGACCGAGGTCGTCCCCGGTGTCTCCGCCTTCTCCGCAGTCGCCGCGCTCGCGCGGCGCGAGCTGACGATTCCCGAGGTCGCGCAGTCCGTCGTCCTGACGCGGCTGGGCGGTGGCAAGACACCGATGCCGCCCGGGGAGGAAGTACGGGAGTTCGCGCGGCACGGCACCACCATGGCGATCTTCCTGTCGGCCGCGCGCAGTGGGCAGCTGGTGCGGGAGCTGCTGGAGGGCGGCTATCCGACCGCCACCCCGGTCGTCGTCGCCTATCAGGCGACCTGGCCGGAGGAGCTGCTGGTCCGCTGCACGATCGGGACGCTGGAGGAGACGGTCAAGGAGCACAAGCTCTGGAAGCACACGCTCTTCCTGGTCGGCCCCGCGCTGGACGCCGAGGGCACACGCTCGCACCTCTACCACCCCGGCCATTTCCACGGGTTCCGCAAGGCCGACCCCCAGGCCCGTCGGGCGCTGCGCGAGCGAGGGGCGAGTACGTGAGCGGCCTGATCACGGTCGTCGGTACGGGGACGGGGGCGCCGCTCCCGGCCGACGTACGGGAGGTGCTGGCGGGGGCCCGGCTGGTCGTCGGCGGGCGCCGGCACCTGGCCGCGGCTCCGGTGCCGGACGACGCCGAGCAACTCGTCCTCGGTCCGCTGGCGCCGGCGCTGGACGTCGTCGAGCGGCACCTGGAGAAGGAGGGCCGGGTGGTCGTGCTGGCCTCCGGCGACCCCGGGTTCTTCGGGATCGTACGGGTGCTGGCGGAGCGGTTCGGGCCGGAGCGGCTGGAGGTGCGGGCGGGGGTGTCGTCCGTCGCCGCCGCGTTCGCGCGGGTCGGGTTGCCGTGGGACGACGCGGTGGTCGTGAGCGCCCATGGGCGGGAGCTGCGGACCGCGGTGAACGTGTGCCGGGCGCGGGCGAAGGTGGCGGTGCTGACGGGGCCGGGGGCGGGGCCCGCGGAGTTGGGGGCGGCGTTGCCGCACACCTCGCGCACTCTCGTCGTCGCCTCCTCGCTCGGTTCCGAGAACGAGCGCGTGGAGTGGGTCACGCCTGCCGAGGCCGCGGTACGGGACTGGGGATCGGACGTCAGTGTGGTGCTGTGTCTCGACGAACGGCAGGTCCTCGGCGGTGTGCGTACCGTCGCCGGAGCGCCGGCCGGGCCCTCCCCATGGGCCCTGGACGAGACCGAGTTCGCCCATCGCGACTCGATGATCACCAAGTTCGAGGTGCGGGCCCTGGCGCTCGCCCGGCTCGGGCCGCACCTCGGTGAGCTGGTGTGGGACATCGGCGCGGGCTCCGGTTCCGTGGCCGTGGAGTGCGCGCGGTTCGGGGCCGCCGTGGTCGCCGTGGAGAAGGCGGCGGACGGCGTCGAGCGGATTCGCGCCAACGCCCTCGCCCACGGCGTCGACGTACAGGTCGTGCACGGCTCGGCGCCCGCCGTGCTGGACGGACTCGACGATCCCGACGCCGTGTTCGTCGGCGGTGGCGGGCGCGAGCTGTCCGACATCGTCACCGCGTGCGCGCACCGCGCCCGGCGGACCGTCGTCGTCGCCCTGGCCGCGCTGGACCGGGTGCCGGCGGTGCGCGAGGCGCTGACCGGTGCCGGGTTCGACTGCGACGGGGTGCTGCTGCAGTCGTCGCGGCTCGCGCCGTTGCCCGGGGACGTGAGCCGGCTCGCGGCCACCAACCCCGTGTTTCTGTTGTGGGGAGTCCGAACTCCCGCCTCTCGTGAAGGAGTTGCCCAGTGATCGGCCTGATTTCCGCCACCTCGGCGGGGGCGGCGGCGCGCGACCGGCTGGCGGCCGCGTGGCCGGACCGTACGCGCGTGTACGAGGGTCCCGTCGGGGACGCCGTACGGTCCGCGTTCGCGGAGTGCGAGCAGCTCGTGTGCTTCCTGGCCACGGGGGCGGTGGTACGGCTCGTGGCGCCGCTGCTGGGTGACAAGAAGACCGACCCGGGTGTGGTGTGCGTCGACGAGGGCGGACGGTTCGCCGTGTCGCTGGTCGGCGGACACGGGGGCGGCGCCAATGAACTCACCGCAGAGGTCGGGGAGTTGCTGGGGGCGCAGCCTGTGGTGACGACGGCGACGGACGCGGTGGGCGTGCCGGGGCTGGACACGCTCGGGTTCCCCGTCGAGGGCGATGTCGCGGGGGTCTCCCGGGCTCTGCTGGACGGTGAACCAGTGGCGTTGAAGGAGGAGTTGGCCTGGCCGCTGCCTGCTCTGCCGGTCTCCACCGAAGGTTCGTACGCCATCCGCCTGTCGGATCGTGCCGTCGAGCCCGGCGACAACGAGGTCGTTCTCCGGCCCCCGTCCCTCGTGGTCGGCGTGGGCGCCTCCAAGGGAGCCCCCGCCGACGAGGTCCTGGGCCTCATCGAGACCGCCCTCCACGACGCCGGCCTCTCCCCCGCCTCCCTCGCCGAGCTCGCCACCGTCGACGCCAAGGCCGACGAGCCCGGGATCGTACGGGCCGCCGAGCGGCTGGGGGTGCCCCTGGTGACGTACTCCGCCGAGGAGTTGGCGTCGGTCGAGGTGCCCAACCCCTCCGACGCCCCGCTGGCGGCTGTCGGCACGCCGTCCGTCGCCGAGGCCGCAGCCCTCGTACGTGGGGGTGAACTCCTCGTCCCCAAGCGGAAGTCGGAGCGGGCCGACGGACAGCCGGCGACGGCGACCTGCGCCGTCGTCCGACGCCCCGCCCGCGGCCGCCTCGCCGTCGTCGGGCTCGGACCCGGCGCCCGCGACCTGCTCACCCCGCGCGCCAAGGCCGAACTGCGGCGCGCCTGCGTGCTCGTCGGCCTCGACCAGTACGTCGACCAGATCCGCGACCTGCTGCGCCCCGGCACCCGCGTTCTGGAGTCGGGGCTGGGCGCCGAGGAGGAGCGGGCCCGTACCGCCGTCGCCGAGGCGCGGCGCGGACAGGCCGTCGCGCTGATCGGCAGCGGGGACGCCGGCGTCTACGCCATGGCCTCGCCCGCGCTCGCGGAGGCGTCGGACGACATCGACGTGATCGGCGTTCCGGGCGTGACCGCGGCACTCGCCGCCGGGGCGATCCTCGGCGCGCCGCTCGGCCACGACCATGTCTCCATCAGCCTCTCCGACCTGCACACGCCGTGGGAGGTCATCGAGCGGCGGGTGCGCGCCGCGGCCGAGGCGGACCTCGTGGTCACCTTCTACAACCCCCGTTCCAGGGGCCGGGACTGGCAGCTGCCGAAGGCGCTGGCGATCCTCGCCGAGCACCGGGAGCCGACGACGCCGGTCGGTGTCGTACGGAACGCGTCCCGGCCGGACGAGTCCAGCCGTCTGACGACCCTGGCCGCCCTCGACCCGGCGACGGTCGACATGATGACGGTCGTGACCGTGGGCAACACGGCGACCCGCGACATCGCGGGGCGTATGGTGACGCCGCGCGGCTATCGCTGGCAGGCTCCATCGATCAGTGGCTCCGCCACAGGCCCGGAGGGCGCCCGGTGAACCGTGTGATCCACCCCATCGAAGTGGAGTCCTACCGGCGCCTGCGCGCCCGTCTGGACACCTCGCACTTCCCGCCGCTGACCCGGGCGGTGGTGGAGCGGGTCATCCACTCCGCCGCCGATCTCGACTACGCCGGCGATCTCGTCATGGACGAGGGCGAGTTGGAGAAGGCGCACGCGGCGCTGCACGCCGGTGCGCCCGTCGTCGTGGACGTGGAGATGGTGGCCGCGGGCATCACGCGCCGCGAGACCGTCTGCCGTCTGCGGGACGCCAAGGCCGAGGAGGGGCTGACCCGTTCGGCGCACGCGATACGCCTCGCCTACGAACAGGTCGGGCCCGGCGCCCTGTGGGTGATCGGCAACGCGCCCACCGCGCTGGAGGAGTTGCTGACCCTGGACGCCTCCCCCGCGCTCGTCATCGGCCTGCCCGTCGGCTTCGTCGGCGCGGTCGAGTCCAAGGCCGCGTTGCGCGAGAGCGGGCTGCCCGCGGTGAGCAACGTGTCCGAGAAGGGCGGTTCGGCGGTCGCCTCCGCCGCGCTCAACGCCCTGCTGTACCACCCCGTTCCCCACCCCGAATCCCTCGACAAGGAGACCTCGTGACCACCCCGCCGCCCGCCCTGCTCATCGCCGGTCATGGCACCCGGGACGATGCCGGAGCCGAGGCGTTCCGCGACTTCGTACGGGAGTTGGGCCGCCGCCATCCCGAACTGCCCGTCGCGGGCGGCTTCATCGAGCTCTCGCCGCCGCCGCTCGGCGAGGCGGTCACCGAGCTGGTGGAGCGGGGCGTACGCCGTTTCGCCGCCGTACCGCTGATGCTGGTGTCCGCCGGGCACGCCAAGGGCGACATCCCGGCGGCTCTCGCCCGCGAGAAGGAACGGCACGCCGGGATCTCGTACACCTACGGCCGCCCCCTGGGCCCGCATCCGTCCCTGCTCGCCGTCCTGGAGCGACGCCTGGACGAGGCGCTCGGTGGCACCGCGCGCACGCCGGAGGACCGGGCCGACGTGACCGTGCTGCTGGTCGGGCGCGGCTCGACCGACCCGGACGCCAACGCCGAGGTGTACAAGGCGGCGCGGCTGCTGTGGGAGGGGCGCGGTTACGCGGCTGTGGAGACGGCGTTCGTGTCGCTCGCGGCGCCGGACGTGCCGAGCGGCCTGGACCGCTGCGTCCGGCTCGGCGCCCGCCGGATCGTCGTCCTCCCCTACTTCCTCTTCACCGGCATCCTGCCGGACCGGGTGAAGCAGCAGACCGAGGGCTGGGCGGCCGCGCATCCGGCGGTCGAGGTGCGGTCGGCCGAGGTCATCGGCCCGGAGCCGGAGCTGCTCGACCTGGTGATGGAGCGGTACGAGGAGGCGGTGAAGGGCGACCTGCGGATGAACTGCGACTCGTGTGTGTACCGGATCGCGCTGCCCGGGTTCGAGGACAAGGTCGGTCTGCCGCAGCAGCCGCACTTCCACCCGGACGACGACGGCCACCATCACCACCACGGGCACCACCACCACGGCGGACACGCCCATGCACACTGACAGAAGCTCCCATGATCTGCGGCACCACGGTGACGTGGAAGTGCGGGACGACGGCGCGCGGCTGGTCGACCTCGCCGTCAACGTCCGCGCGGACACGCCCCCGGCCTGGCTGCGGGCCCGGATCGCCGAGTCGTTGACCGGCCTGGCCGCCTACCCGGACGGCCGGGCCGCTCGCGCGGCGGTGGCGGCACGGCACGGGCTGCCGGTGGAGCGGGTGCTGCTGACAGCGGGCGCGGCGGAGGCCTTCGTGCTGCTCGCCCGCGCCCTGAAGGTCCGTCAACCCGTCGTCGTGCACCCGCAGTTCACGGAACCGGAGGCGGCGCTGCGGGACGCCGGCCACACGGTGGACCGCGTACTCCTGCGCGAGGAGGACGGCTTCCGCCTCGACCCGGCGGCGGTCCCCGAGGAGGCCGACCTCGTCGTCATCGGCAACCCGACGAACCCGACGTCCGTCCTCCACCCGGCCGAGTCGATAGCCCAACTCGCGCATCCGGGGCGGACGTTGGTGGTGGACGAGGCGTTCATGGACGCGGTGCCGGGCGAGCGGGAGGCACTGGCCGGCCGGACCGACATCCCCGGTCTGGTCGTCCTGCGCAGCCTCACCAAGACCTGGGGCCTGGCCGGTCTCCGCATCGGCTATGTCCTCGCCGCTCCGGAGACCGTCGCCGACCTGGAACGCGCCCAGCCCCTCTGGCCGGTCTCCACCCCGGCACTCGCCGCAGCCGAGGCCTGCGTCGGCTCGCAGGCCCTCGCGGAGGCGGCCCACGCGGCCCACCGCATCGCGGCCGACCGGGCCCATCTGGTCGCAGGGCTGGGCGAGTTCGCCCCGGACGGACTCCGGGTGGTGGAACCCGCCGAGGGCCCCTTCGTCCTCGTACGACTGCCGAGGGCGACGGCCGTCCGCCGCCATCTGCGGGACCTGGGCTTCGCCGTACGACGAGGCGACACGTTCCCGGGACTCGGCGAGGAGTGGCTGCGCCTGGCGGTACGGGACCGGCCGACGGTCAACGCCTTCCTGCAGGCCCTGGACCAGGCGATGACGCTGGCGGACCGCTGAGACGCGGCACCCGTTCGCGGGTGCCGTCCGGAAAGCACACCTGAACGGTGCCGTCGGCCTCGACCGTCGCGCTCGCTCCCGCGACGACGGGGTCCACGCCCAGGACGACCAGGGTGACCAGGAGCGGACCGGTGCCTTCGAGGACCGGGGTCGCGGAGTGCCGTCCGCAGGCGTTGGCGTCGAGGGCGTGTACGACGGCGCCCTCGGCGTCGCCCCAGCCGTGCAGGCCGACGAGCGCGCTGGTCAGTCCGTCGGCACGGCGGGCCGTGGCGCGGCCCGGTCCGCTCTCGGCCACCGGCGGCGCGGAGTCGTCGGCGATGGCCCAACCACCCTCCCGTACGGGCGTGTTGGCGCCCGCGTCGATCCGATGGACCCTGATCTCCCAGGGCCCGTGCACCACACTGACGGTCTCGACACCCCCCTCCTGCCAGGACCCGGCACGACGCCCTTCGGCGCCCAGCGGATGGATGCGCCCGCGCTGGGACGGCGTCCCGTCGGGGGCGAGCAGGGCGATGTGGTTGTCGGGGCCCGTCGGAGTGTCGGGGGCGGTGGCGGTGGAGTAGGCGAGCTTCGCGTAGTGCGGGCTGTCCTCGTCGGTGGCCGGCGGGGGCGGCAGCCGATCACTCCCGTGGTTGACGAGCCGTACGATCCCGTCGGCCGCCGTGGAGTGCAGCAGCCAGCCCGGGGCCGGCAGGGCGAGGGTGGTGTCGGCCGTGTCGACGGGGCCGGGCTCCTCGGGGGCCGTCCACACGGGGTGGCTCTCGGGCAGGAGCAGCCCGAGGAAGGCCTTGCTCGCCCAGTACGGGGAGGCGGGGCCCGAGTAGCGCTGGGTGACCGGGAGGAAGGGCCGGTACCAGCCGAGCGAGAGCAGACCCTGCTCGTCGGGGACCCCGCGTTCGGTGAAGTGCTTCAGTGCGCCCGAGGCGAGACGCCGGGTACGGCCGGGCGACAGCGGGGTGGCGTCGGCGAGGGCGCCGGCCCACAGCGGTGCGGCGGCCGCGAACCGGTACGTGAGGGACCGCCCTTGATGGACCGGAGCGCCGTCGGAGCCGAAGAAGTACTGGTGCACGCCGAGGAATGCGTGCAGCCGCGTGCGGTGCCGGGCGACCGTGTCGGGGTCGGCGCGCGGGCCCGCGATCCGCGCCCAGAGCACCGGGTAGAGGTGCAGCGCCCAGGCGTTGTAGTAGTCGAACTTCCGCCCGTCGCCGTCGGTGTACCAGCCTCCGCCGCGGTACCAGTCGTCCAGCCGGGCAAGCCCCGCGTCGATCTCGGCCCGGCAGTGCGGAGCGCCGACCGAGGCGAGGAACTCCTCCGCGATGACCTGGAAGAGCCGCCAGTTGGAGTCGTTGACGTCGGCACCGACGAAGTCACCGAGCCAGTGCGCCACCTGCTCACGCACGCGGTCGTCGAGGTGGTCCCACAGCCACGCACGAGACTCGTGCAGGGCGATGGCCAGGGAAGCCGCCTCGACCATGGGCTGGGCGCGAGCGGTGATGGGCGGCCAGTGCTCGGGGTGGTGCGGGTCGGTTCCGGCGGCGAGCCCGGTGGCGTACCGCTCGATGAGGGCGGGGCTCACCCGGCCGCCGGAGCCCGCGATGCGGAAGGAAGCGAGCAGGAAGGAGCGGGCGTAGCCCTCCAGCCCGTCCGACCAGGGGCCGGAGTGGCTGGGCGGACCGGGCAGCCGGAACTGGGCGAAGTGCGGGGTGGCGTACGGGAGCAGCCCGTCGAGGAGCCGGTCGGCGGTCGTCTCCCAGTGGGCACGCGTCCAGCCGGTGAAGGGCGACAGGGTCATACGGTTTTGGGCCCTCCCACACTTCGACGTACGACGATGTGCGTGCCGAGCAGGTGGTGACGGGCAGCAGCGTTCTCCGGATCACGCAGCGCGATCCGCACGGCCGCCCGCCCGAGTTCCTCGGCGGGAGTACGCACCGTCGTGAGCGGTGGATTGAAGTCCTCGGCGAGCGGAATGTCGTTGTAGCCGACGACGGAGAGGTCACCGGGCACACTCAGCCCGGCATCGGAAATGGCTCGCAGTGCACCCGCGGCGACCATGTCGTCCCCGGCCACCACCGCGGTGAACTCCCGTGTCTCCTTGAGGAGTTCCGCCATCGCCCGCAACCCGGCCGCCCGACCGAGGCCGCAGTCGACGACATACCCTGCGTCGTCCGGCAGACCGTGCTCGGCGAGCGCCGCACGGTATCCCGCGACACGCGCGTCCAGCGCCGTGTTGCCGGGCAGCCCGCCGAGAAAGACGATCCGCCGATGCCCCGCCGACAGCAGATGCGCCGTGACCGCCCGCGCTCCGGCCTCGTTGTCGAACTCCACGACCAGCGCCGGGATCTCGGGGTCGGGTGAGGGTCTGCCGCACAGCACGAGCCGCGCCCCGGAGGAGTCCAGCGCCTGTGCGTAGTGGGCGACCCGCTCCCGATACGCGTCGTCCTCGACCACCCCGCCCACCAGGATCACCAGCCGCGCCCCCTCCTCCCGCATCAACTGCACGAACTCCATCTCGCGCTGCGGATCACCACCGGTCGCGCCCACCACGCACAGCCACCCCCGGTCGGCGGCCTCGGCCTCCACCCCCTCGGCGACCTGGGCGTAGAAGGGGCTGGTCACCTGGCGTACGACGACCGCGGCCATCTTCCGGCCGCCCCCCACCAGCGCCCGGGCGTGCGCGTTGGCGACATAGTCGAGATCGCGCGCGGCACGCAGCACCCGGGCGCGGGTCGCGGCCGGTACCGGATGGTTCCCGCTCAGCGCACGCGAGGCCGTGGCGATGGACACGCCCGCCCGCTCGGCGACCTCCCGGATCGTGACCCGCCCCTTGCCCGCCATACCGTCGTCTCCCCTCCCCCGTGTCGCCTGTTCCGCCCCAGCGGCGTCAGGTGTTGGCCGCATAGTCCTTCGCATACTCCTCGGCCATTCTGTCGCCGCCCCTGGCCCGCCATTTCCTCACGGTGGCGTCCCACTCCGACAGCGGCAGCCGCCCCGCGACGATCCCGGTCACGGTGTCGTCGAGCAGCGCCTTCAGGGTCGTCCCCTGGGCGTTGTTCGTGGCGGACTGCAGACCGTAGGAGGCGTTCCGTATCGCGTACGGCACCGTCTTCCGCTGCCAGGCGTGCAGCGCCCGTACGGCGTCCGGCATCCCCGGCACGAACAGCACCTGCGGGCCTTCGGCGAGGTACTTGAGCGGCAGGTTGGTGTTGTTCTCGACATCGCCCAGCCCGGTCGGCTCGGGCGAGCCGTCGGCGCCCCGGGTGAAGTGGGTGCCCTCGACGCCGTAGTGGACGAGTTCCCACTCCTTGCTGCCGAACGGGGCGGCGAGGTAGTCGAGGACGCGCAGCAGCAGCTCGATGCGCTCCTTCTTCGCCTTCTTGAGGATGGTGTAGCCGAAGGACCGGCGCGCGGCGACGATCCCGCCGGGGGTGCCGTCCACGCTGTACGGGAGTGCGGCGGCCGGGGTCAACTTGCCCTTCGAGTCGAGGTACTTGGGCAGATACGCGCCGAAGCCGTCCTGCATCGAGCCGACCGTGCCGTTGTAGTAGAGGGTGGTCAGGTCGATCTGGGAGACGGACGTGGAGTCGGGGTAGTAGGAGCCGGCCTTGCGCAGCCCCGTCTGGAAGGCGATGGCCGCCTTGTAGCGCTCGTCGGCACAACCCGGCTGGAAGACACCGGACTTGGTGACCGCCCATCCCTGGGGCGCGTGGTGCGCGGCGGAGTGCACGGCGTTCCCGAACAGCGAGCCCTGCGCGGCGCCGAGCGCGTACGTGTGACCGCTCGTCGCCTTCTTCGCCACGGCGGCGAAGTCCTCGGACGTCCAGCCCGCCTTCATGCCCGCCTCGGTGAACATCCGCTGGTTGATCCAGAGCGTGGAGCCGGGCAGCGGACGCTCCAGCGGGATGCCGTAGATCCGGCCGCCGATACGGCCCATGTCGCGCCAGGCGTGGGTGGGGATGTTGGCGAGGTTGGGGTAGTCGGCGACCGCCGCACCGGACAGATACGGCGTGAGGTCCTCCGCCCGCGTCTGCACGAACTGCGCCTCGCGCGGCAGCACGAACCCGGAGAACATGTTGATGACGTCGGGCAGAGCGTCGGCGTCCCCGGCCATCACCGTGGCCATCTTCTTCTGGTAGTCGGCCTGGGAGATGATCGTGTACTCGATCTTCACGCCGAGTGCCTTTTCCACGGCGGCCCAGAACCGGTTGGCGGAGGCCGGCTTGGGCGGTACGCCGAAGGACACCGACATGACCTTGACGGTCGAGCCGTCGCCCGGGGTGCGGGCGACGGACCGGACGAGGTCGGCGGGGTAGGCGGTGTAGCCGGCCTGGACTCCGGCCTCGGTGGGGGCGAGGTCGGGCTGCGGGCCCTTGGCGGGGCGGTAGGCGGGCCAGGGGGCCAGTTTCTTGCCGGCGTTGGAGACGTCTCCGCCGCCGGAGCTCGTGGAGCAGGCGGTCAGCACGCCGGGGAGGGAAGCCGCGGCCACGGACGCGATCAGGGTACGTCGGGACATGCTGGGCATGGGTGAATCACCTCGTGTCAGCTCTTGATGGCGCCGGTGAGCACGCCCTTGGTGAAGTACTTCTGCAGGAAGGGGTAGACGACCAGGATCGGCACGGTGGCGATCACCAGCACCGCCATCTGCACGGTCTGCGGCGCGGTGACCGTGCCCTCGCCCGTGGTCGCGTCGGTGAGTCCGGAGCCGGCCACCACATAGGTGCGCAGCACCTGTTGGAGAGGCCAGTGATCGCTCTCCAGGTAGAGCGAGGCGTAGAACCAGGAGTTCCAGTAGGCGACCGCGTAGAAGAGGCCGACGACGGCCAACGCGGCCTTGGACAGGGGCAGTACGACCGACCGCAGCACCCGCCAGTCCCCCGCGCCGTCCAGTCGCGCGGCCTCGTACAGCTCTTCGGGGATGCCCTGGAAGAAGCCACGCAGGACGACGAGGTTGAAGACGTTCACCAGCACCGGGAAGATCAGCGAACCGTAGTTGTCCAGCAGTCCCAGGTCCTTGACCAGCAGAAAGCTCGGGATCATGCCGGGCGGGAACAGGAACGTGAACAGGATCAGGAGCAGCACCGGTCTGCCGCCGAAGGCGCCGGGGCGGGAGAGCGCGTAGGCGAGGGTGATCGTGCAGGCGAGGCTGAGCAGGGTGCCCACGAGCGTGACGCCGACGCTGACTCCGAGGGCGTGGGTGACGATGCCGCCGTCGAGGATGTCGCGATAGGCCTTGAGCGTCGGGTGCGTCGGCCACAGGACCCAGCCGCCGTTGTCGACCACCTCGTCGGTGGAGGCGAGGGACGTCGAGACGATGACGAGGAACGGCACGCAGACCAGCAGTACGACGGCGGTCAGGGCGACGCCTTTGCCTGCCTGTGTGACGGGCCTCGGCTTCTCCATCCAGCCGGGCCGGGCATGGGCGCTCATCGGTAGACCCCCTGTTCACCGAGACGGTGGGCGACCTTGTTGGCGGCGTAGACGAGGAGCGCGCCGATCACGCCCTTGAACAGGCCCGCGGCGGCGGCGAATCCGTAGTCGCCGCCGACGATGCCCTGGTAGTAGACGAAGGTGTCGATGACCTCCGAGGCCTGCGGGCCGACCGCGTCCCGCTGGAGCAGCATCTGCTCGAAGCCGACGGAGAGGATGTCGCCGAGCCGCATGATGAGCAGCAGCACGACCACCGGGCGGATGGCGGGCAGGGTGATGTGCCAGAAGCGCCGCCAGGGGCCCGCGCCGTCGATCGCGGCGGCCTCGTACTGCTGCTCGTCGACCTGGGCGAGGGCGGCGAGGAAGATGATCGTGCCCCATCCGGCGTCCTTCCAGACGACCTGGGCGACCACGAGGGGCTTGAAGGCGTCGGGGTTGCCGATGATGTCGACGGTGTGCAGGCCCATGCCGTTCAGCGAGGAGTTCAACAGACCTGTGTCACCGAGGAGTTGCTGGAAGAGGGCGACCACGATCACCCATGAGATGAAGTGCGGCAGATACGCCACCGACTGCACGAACCGCCGGACGCTGGTGTGGGTCAGGCTGTGCAGCAGCAGAGCGAGGGCCAGGGGCACCGGGAAGTAGAAGACCAGCTGGAGGAGCGCGATCCAGAGGGTGTTGAGGACGGCCGCCCAGAACTCGCCGTCCTGGAACATCCGTTGGAAGTTGCCGAGGCCGACCCAGGGGCTGCCCCAGAGGCCGTCGAAGGGCACGTACTCCTTGAACGCGATGACGTTGCCGGCCAGGGCACCGTAGTGGAAGAGCAGGAAGTAGGCGAGGCCCGGAAGCATGAGGAGGGCGAGGGTGAGCGAGCTCCGGCTCTGAAAACCTTTTCGGGCCAAGGGTCCCCCTCACGTCTTGAAGTCGGAGTGAGGGGAAGTTAAACGTTTTCAGCAAGATGGGTCAACAGCCCTGACAGAAAAGGCTTTCCACCGTCTGTCAGGGCTGTGCCTCGACCGTCCGGGACCGCCGGTGTCAGCTGCGGCCGCGGCGCGCCAGCGCCACCGCTCCCCCGCCCGCCGCGACCAGGGCGACCGCGCCGCCCGCGAGGTACGGCGTGAGCGAACTGCCTCCGGTCTCGGCGAGGTCGGCCTCCTTGCCGGAAGCGCCCTGCGCCTTCACGCCACCGGAGTTGCCGGGGTCACCGGGGGCGCCGGAGGGGTCGGTGCTCGCGCCGCCCGGCGTCGAGGCCGCCGCGGCCGGTGCCTCGCAGGTCGCCTCGGCCAGCGTCAGGGTGCCCTCGACCTCGGCCACGTTGAGCTTCAACGGGTTGACGGAGACCTTGAGTTCGAGCGCGGTGGCGGCGGCCGTACGGGACGTGGTCTCCCGCTTGGACAGGTCGAGGCGGACCTCGCCGATGCCGGGAACCTTGACGTCGGTGGTGCCGCCGGTCGTGACGGTGACCTTCTTGCCGAGGACGTTCACCGCGCCGAGAAGGTCGGATTCGGCGACCGGGGCCTTGCCCGCCTCGCAGGTCGCCTTGGAGGTGACCTGGCCGATCTCGATCAGCGACAGCAGGGGCAGGCCGGGGACATGGAGCCTGGCGTGGGCGAGGTTGGTGTAGCCCTCGGCCTTGGCGGCGGTGACGGTCGCCTTCGAGGTCGCGACTTCGGCGTCCAGGACGCTGAAGGGCTTTCCGCCGTCCACGCCGTTCAACCGGGCGGTGAGCGCGGTCTTTTCGGCACTCCGTGGCGCCTCGACCTGGTTGAGCGAGACCGCGAGCGGGACGTTCACGGTCTTGTTGAGCAGGGACACGTCGAGCCCGGTGCGCAGGACGACGGCGCTCGCGCGACCCTGGTCACCGGTCGCGTGCGCGGCACCCGCGCCGGCCACGGCCGCGGGACCTGCGGCCAGGGCCGTGGCCGCCGCGACGGTGGCGAGACGGCGTGCGGGCATGCGGAAGTTCTTGCCGTTCAAGGTGGGGACCCCTCAGAGGAGACTTGCTCGGGACCCGCCAAGAATTACGCACGACGAGTGAACAGACGGCATTCCAGCGCCAGTTCACCCCAAGGTGCGTTCCGCGTGAACATTTTCGAATCGGTCGGCACAGGCGTTCCACTTCTTCACCGCCGTACCGCCTTCTGTCCGAGTACGGCGGTTGACCTACCGGCGCACGAGACGGCGCACAGCGCGTCAACTAGCCGATCACCCTCCCGTTCAGCACTACCCGCTGCGGGGCGGCCAACACCCGTACGTCGGCCCGCGGATCGGCCGCGTACACGATCAGGTCGGCCGGTGCCCCCTCCTCGAGGCCGGGCCGCCCGAGCCACTTGCGCGCACCCCACGCCGTCGCCGACAGGGCCTCGACGGCCGGGATGCCGGCGGTGACCAGCTCGGCGACCTCGCCCGCGACCAGGCCGTGGGCGAGGTGGCCGCCGGCGTCGGTGCCGACGAACACCGGGATCCCGGCGTCGTAGGCGTTGCGGACGGTGTCGTAGCGGCGTTCGTGCAGGCGGCGCATGTGGGCGGCCCACTCGGGGAACCTCTCCTCGCCGCCCGCCGCGAGCTGCGGGAAGGTGGCGATGTTGACGAGGGTCGGGACGATGGCGACACCGCGCGAGGCGAACAGCGGGATCAGGTCGTCCGTCAGACCGGTCGCGTGCTCGATGCAGTCGATGCCGGCTTCGACCAGGTCCTGGAGGGAGTTCTCGGCGAAGCAGTGCGCGGTGACGCGCGCGCCGATGCGGTGGGCCTCCGCGATCGCCGCCTCCACCGCGTCGCGCGGCCAGCTGGGGGCCAGGTCGCCCACCTCGCGGTCGATCCAGTCGCCGACCAGCTTGACCCAGCCGTCGCCGCGCCGGGCCTCCTGCGCGACATGGGCGACCAGGTCCTCGGGCTCGATCTCCCAGGCGTAACCGCGCATGTAGCGGCGGGTGCGGGCGATGTGCCGGCCGGCGCGGATGATCTTCGGGAGGTCCTCGCGGTCGTCGACCCAGCGGGTGTCCGAGGGCGAACCCGCGTCGCGGATGAGGAGGGTGCCCGCGTCCCGGTCGGTCAGCGCCTGCTTTTCGGCGACGTCCTGCTCGACCGGCCCGTGCGGGCCGAGCCCGACATGGCAGTGGGCGTCGACGAGGCCGGGCAGGGCCCAGCCCTCGACGGTACGGACGTCACGGGCGCCGACGGGACGGTCGTACGAGATCCGGCCGTCGACCACCCACAGCTCGTCCCGGACCTCCTCGGGTCCGACCAGGACCCGGCCCTTCACGTGCAGCACCGTGCGATCGCTCATGGACTGCACCTTAACCAGCCGCTGAGAGGGTCACTGCTCCCAGGGCTGCGGCCGTTCGAAGCTCAGCATGCGCACGTCGAAGAGGACCGCGGCCTCGACGCCGAAGGCGGGGCCACCGCGGCGGGCCACCCGGGTCAGGAAGTCGTCGGCACCGCCCGCGACGGCAGTCGACTGTGAGGTGCGGTGCTTCTTGGCCGAGTCGAGCGGGGTCATGGAGGTCCCCGTCGGGGGTTTCGCCCCCGTCGCCCTTACCCGTCCCCTCCCCAGGGGCTCCGCCCCTCCGACCCCACCACGGGCGCCGCCCCTTCGACCCCACCACGGGCGCCGCCCCTTCGACCCCACCACGGGCGCCGCCCCTTCGACCCCACCTGGGGCGCCGCCCCTGAACCCCGGCGGGGACTGCGTCCCCTGCACCCCGCTTCCGGGGGCCGACCCCCGCTCCCCGCACTCCGCCCCCCGGCCCCCAAACCCCAGCTCCCGGCCCCCAGCTCCTGGCTCCCGGCGCCCCCAGCTCCTTACTCCTAGGTCCCGGCACCCGGCACTCCGCTCCCGGCTCCCGGACCCCGGACCCCGGACCCCGGCCGGGACCTCGGCTCCCGACTCCCGGACCCTGGCCCGAACCCCGGCACCCGGCACTCCGCCCCCGGCCCCCAGACCACAGCTCCCGGCACCCGGCACTCCGCCCCCGACTCCCGGCCCCTGGCCCGAACCCCGGCACCCGGCTCCCTGCACTCCGCCCCCGGCCCTCAGACCCCAGCTCCCGGCACCCGGCACTCCGCCCCCGACCCTCAGACCCCAGCTCCCAGCTCCCCGCACTCCGCCCCCGACCCTCAGACCCCAGACCCCGGCACCCGGCACTCCGCCCCCGGCCCCCAGACCACAGCTCCCGGCTCCCCGCACTCCGCCCCCGGCCCCCAGACCCCAGACCCCGGCACCCGGCACTCCGCCCCCGACCCTCAGACCCCAGCTCCCGGCTCCCCGCACTCCGCCCCCGACCCTCAGACCCCAGCTCCCGGCTCCCCGCACTCCGCCCCCGGCTCCTCGGGGGTCCGGGGGTCGCCCCCCGGGCCCGCGCTCCTCAGGCGCCGGAGGGGCTGGAATCCTCTGATGCCGGAGGGGCTGGATTCGACCTTCCGATGTCAGTCCCCCGTGCCATGCTCCCCCGCATGACGACCAACACACCCCACACCCTCCCCGACGGCCGCCCCATCCCCCACCTCACCGGCGACGAGCGGCCCATGCTGGACAGTTGGCTCGACTTTCATCGGGCCACGCTGGAGCTGAAGTGCAAGGAACTGGACGACGCGCAGGTGCGGTTGGCGGCGGCGGAGCCGTCGGCGCTCACGTTGCTCGGGCTGGTGCAGCATCTTGCCGAGGTCGAGCGGAACTGGTTCCAGCGCGTGGTGGCGGGGCTGGACGTGCCGCCGGTGTACGGGGACGGGAACGGGTATGCCCTCGATCCGGCACGTGGGCTCGACGAGGCGCTGGACGTGTGGCGGCGGGAGATCGCCCGGGGACGGGAACTGTGTGCCGGGCGGTCGCTCGACTACGTCGGGCGGATCAGCGACGGGTTCATGGCCGGGATCGATGTGAGTCTGCGATGGGTGCTGATTCACATGATCGAGGAGTACGCCCGGCACAACGGCCACGCGGATATCCTGCGCGAGCGTATCGACGGGGTTACCGGGACCTGAATTCGAGATAATCAGGCATCCGGTTTTCAGAGAATTCCCGAGGCAGCTTCCCGTATTCTTCTGCCCGCTTTCTCCGAACCTAAACGCAAAGATTTCGCGAACACCACCGGGGGTAATTCGGGCAGATCTCGTGAGGGTTACACGGCTGTGACGCGTTACACATCGAGCCCGTTTTGTGCGGTATTTCCGGCACAAAACGGGCTCTTTTGGCGCCCCGCCACTCCCCTACTCGCGCCCGCGCGATAACACATGCCCAGCCCCTACGTAACCCCATCCGGCCATGCATTTTTGAATTCTCATCGGTAAGTTCAATTCGCATGACTGCCGCACAAGCAGACCCAGCAGCACCGCAAGCAGAACTGCAAATCGACCGCCCGTCCGTGACGGACGGCGCCGCGCTGTGGCGGATCGCGCGGGACTCGAAGGTGCTCGACCTGAACTCGTCCTACAGCTATCTGCTGTGGTGTCGCGACTTCGCCGCCACCTCGGTCGTGGCGCGTGACGGGCGCGGCGAGACCGTCGGCTTCGTCACCGGCTACCTACGGCCCGAGCGCCCGCGCACCCTGCTGGTCTGGCAGGTCGCGGTGGACGAGGCCCACCGGGGCCGGGGGCTTGCGGCCGCGCTGCTCGACGGGGTGGTCGCGCAGTCGTCCGCCGAGCACCGGATCACCGCCGTCGAGACCACCATCACGCCCGGCAACACCGCGTCCGAGCGCCTGTTCACGTCGTTCGCCGAGCGGCACGGCGCCGGCGTGGAGCGCGAGGTGCTGTTCGACGCGGGCCTGTTCCCCGACGGGCCGCACGACCCCGAAGTCCTGTACCGCATCGGTCCCCTCTCCCTCTGACACCCCCGACCGAAGCCCACTGACGACCCCCACGCACTCCCCCACGCAACGAGGAGCGATTCGTCGTGACCATCACCCAGCCCGACCTCAGCGTCTTCGAGACACTCGAGTCCGAGGTGCGCAGCTACTGCCGCGGCTGGCCCACCGTCTTCGACCGTGCGCACGGCAGCCGTATGTACGACGAGGACGGCCACGAGTACCTGGACTTCTTCGCCGGGGCCGGCTCACTCAACTACGGCCACAACAACCCCGTCCTGAAACGGGCGTTGATCGACTACCTGGAGCGCGACGGCGTCACGCACGGGCTCGACATGTCGACCACCGCCAAGCGCGCCTTCCTGCAGACCTTCCAGGATCTGGTGCTACGGCCGCGGGATCTGCCGTACAAGGTCATGTTCCCCGGGCCGACCGGGACCAACGCCGTGGAGTCGGCTCTCAAGCTCGCGCGGAAGGTGAAGGGGCGCGAGGCCATCGTGTCGTTCACCAACGCCTTCCACGGCATGTCGCTGGGCTCGCTCGCCGTCACCGGCAACGCCTTCAAGCGGGCCGGTGCCGGGATTCCGCTGGTGCACGGCACGCCCATGCCCTTCGACAACTACTTCGAGGGCACGGTCCCCGACTTCCTGTGGTTCGAGCGGCTCCTGGAGGACCAGGGGTCGGGGCTCAACAAGCCGGCCGCCGTGATCGTGGAGACCGTGCAGGGCGAGGGCGGCATCAACGTCGCACGGCCCGAGTGGCTGCGGGCGCTGTCCGAGCTGTGCGAGCGGCAGGACATGCTGCTGATCGTCGACGACATCCAGATGGGATGCGGGCGGACCGGTGCGTTCTTCTCCTTCGAGGAGGCGGGCATCACCCCGGACATCGTCACCGTGTCCAAGTCCATCAGCGGCTACGGACTGCCCATGTCCCTCTGCCTGTTCAAGCCCGAGCTGGACATCTGGGAGCCGGGTGAGCACAACGGCACCTTCCGCGGGAACAACCCCGCGTTCGTCACGGCCACCGCCGCCCTGGAGGCGTACTGGGCGGACGGGTCCGTGATGGAGAAGCAGACCCGGGAGCGCGGCGAGCAGGTCGAGCGGGCGCTCGCCGCCGTCGCCGAGGAGAACCGCGCCGACGTCAAGGAGTACCGCGGCCGCGGCCTCGTGTGGGGCATGGAGTTCCACGACAAGGAGCGGGCCGGGCGGATCGCCCACCGCGCCTTCGAACTCGGGCTGCTCATCGAGACGTCGGGCCCGGAGAGCGAGGTCGTCAAACTGCTGCCCGCGCTCACCATCACCGCCGACGAACTGGACGAGGGGCTCAGCGTCCTGGCCCGCGCCGTCCGCGAAACCGCCTAGCACCATCTACCGAGGAGGAAGTGCAGCACCGTGATCGTCCGTTCGTTCAAGGAGATCGAAGGCACCGACCGGCATGTGCGGTCGGCGTCCGGCACCTGGGAGAGCAAGCGCATCGTCCTGGCCAAGGAGCGGGTCGGGTTCTCCCTCCACGAGACCGTCCTGTACGCGGGTACGGAGACGTCGATGTGGTACGCGAACCACATCGAGGCCGTCGTCTGCGTCGAGGGCGAGGCAGAACTCACCGACCACGAGACCGGGAAGACGCACTCGATCACCCCCGGGACCATGTACCTCCTCGACGGACACGAGCGGCACACGCTGCGCGTCAAGGACGACTTCCGCTGCCTCTGTGTCTTCAACCCGCCCGTGACCGGCCGGGAGGACCACGACGAGAACGGCGTCTACCCTCCCCCAGATCCAAAAGACTGGGGGGACCCCCAGCTCACCGAGCCCGAGGAGGTGTGAGACCACCATGACCACCACGTCCACCGTCACCGATCTCTATCCCAGCCGCGGCACCACCGAGGTGTCGACCCCGCGCCGGGACCCCGTCGTCTGGGGCCCCCTCGACACGCCGGGCCCGATCCCGTCCGACGGTCTCCGGTCGTTCGAGCGCGACGGCTTCCTGGCCATCGACCAGCTCATCGCACCGGACGAAGTCGACGTCTACGCACGGGAGTTGGAGCGGCTCACCACCGACCCGGCGATCCGGGCCGACGAGCGCTCCATCATCGAGCCGAAGTCCAAGGAGATCCGCTCCGTCTTCGAAGTGCACCGGATCAGCGAGGTGTTCGCGAACCTGGTGCGGGACGAGCGGGTCGTCGGGCGGGCGCGGCAGATCCTCGGCTCGGACGTGTACGTCCACCAGTCGCGGATCAACGTCAAGCCGGGTTTCGGCGCCAGTGGCTTCTACTGGCACTCGGACTTCGAGACCTGGCACGCCGAGGACGGCCTGCCGAACATGCGGACGGTGTCCGTCTCGATCGCCCTGACCGAGAACTACGACACCAACGGCGGACTCATGATCATGCCGGGCTCGCACCGGACGTTCCTCGGCTGTGCCGGTGCCACGCCCGAGGACAACTACAAGAAGTCGCTGCAGATGCAGGACGCGGGCACGCCGTCCGACGAGGCGCTGACCGAGATGGCGAGCGCGTTCGGCATCAAGCTCTTCACGGGCAGGGCCGGTTCGGCGACCTGGTTCGACTGCAACTGCATGCACGGCTCCGGCGACAACATCACGCCGTTCCCGCGCAGCAACGTGTTCATCGTGTTCAACAGCGTGGAGAACAAGGCGGTCGAGCCGTTCGCGGCGCCGGTACGACGGCCTGAGTTCATCGGGGCGCGGGACTTCACGCCGGTGGGGTGAACGCCCTGATGTGAGCGGGCACTTGAGGAGCGGGCGGCGTCACAGCCATGCGAGTGACGCCGCCCGCTCCAGTACGTTCCGTACGGCGCCCGCGTCGCCCGCCTCCCGTCGCGGCACCTCCTCGGGGGCGTACCGGCCACCGACCAGCAGACAGAAGTCGACTGCATCCAGGGCGAGTTCGGCCCGCACCGGGTCGGAATCGGACCCCAGGACCCACTGCTCGCCCCCACTGATCTCGAACAGCACCGGCGCCGCGCCCGGCCCCAGCGCGAGCCCGAGAATCCGTACCGCCAGGCGCACCAGCCGGTCCAGGTGCGCGGCGGGTGGCGGCGGTACCGCGAGACCGAGGGCGCGGCCGATGTCGTCGGCGTGGATCCACGTCTCGAAGGCCCGCACCACGAAATGGTCGGCGACGGGCAGCCGTACGCCCATCAACATCGTCGCTCCGGCGGCGAGTTCGACGTCCCGGGCCTCGGGCGAGGCGAGCAGGGCATCGGCCTGCGCGGCCCAGTCGGCGACGGTCTCGTCGGGCGTACGGCCGTGCTCGTGCGCGATGACCTCGGCGGTACGCCGGTTCCAGGCGTCCACCCAGTCCCCCACCGCCTCCTCCGCACCGCCCGCCACCCGCGCCCCGACCCCGAGCCGCCCCGCGAGGGGCTCGTCGGCCGCGAGCAGATGGGCGACGGTGGCATGCACGTCCCAGTCGTGCACGACGGGCGTCGACCAGCGGCCCTCCGCCTCGGGCAACAACGCCTTGAGGCCGGCGACCGCGGCGGCGTAGGGGGCGGCGTGCGGGGCGACGCGGGGCGCGGGGGGACGGGCTCCCAGGAGAGAGGCCGACGGGGCCTGAGAGGCGACATCGTTCACCGGCGGCCCGTCCAACAGCCGTACGATCTCCCGCAGTTGTTCCGCCTCCGCCGCACAACTCGCGCACTCCGCGAGGTGCAGCGGTACCGCCTTCTCCTCGGCGGACGGCAGGGCGCCGAAGGCCCAGGCGGCCAGCAGGTCGCGAACGCCGTCGTGGTCGGTGGTCACCGGGAGCCTCCTTCCCTTGTCGCCATCATGCGCCCCTTTCCAGTGCGGGGTCCGGAGGGTCGGCCAAAGACTCGGCCAAGGTGCGTAGAGCCGTGCGCAGTCGCGTCTTGGCGGTGCCTTCGGGGATGCCGAGTTCGACGGCGGCCTGGCGGTAGGTGCGGCCCGCGAAGTAGGCGAGGTGCACCACCTCCCGCTGGGGCTGCGGGAGCTCGGCGAGGGCGCTGTGCAGGAGGAGGGAGCGTTCGCGGTCGACCACCGTCTCGTCGGGGCCCGGCGCGGCGTCCGGGATGGCGTGCAGTGCGGAGTCGTCGGCGTGGGCGTCCTTGCGGTGCCGGGCCTCGCTGCGCACCCAGTCCACGGCCCGCCGATGGGCGAGCACGGACAGCCAGGTGCGCAGCGAGCCCCGGCGCGCGTCGAAGGCGTACGGCCTGCTCCACAGCTGGGCGAAGACCTCCTGCGCCACGTCCTCGGCGGCGCCCGGGCTGTGCGTGACCCGCACGGCGATCCGCCGCACCAGCCCGCCGTACGCCCTGTACGCCTCGGCCAGCGCGGACTCGTCCCCGTACACGAGCCGCCGGTGCAGCTCCGCGTCGGTGAGCTGCGCTACGGGGGTACCGCCCGTGGACTCCACATGCCCTTCCTAGCGTCCCGGAAGGGCTCGCGCCAGTGGCAGGAGCCTTCCCGCGGCTTCCGGCCGAGGCAGCACAGGCCCGGCACGCCCCACGGAGCCCTGGCGCGCCCCTTGCGCCGGGCGTCCCCTAGGCGGACAGCACATCCAGCAGGCGGTCCACGTCGGCGGCCGTGTTGTACAGATGGAAGGAGGCCCGCAGGTTGCCCGCGCGGTCGGAGACCTCGATTCCGGCGCCGCTCAACTCGGGCTGGCGGTGGCCGAGTCCGGGCACGGAGACGATCGGCGAGCCGGGCGCGGGCAGGGGCTGGTGCCCCAGGTCGGCCAGTCCCGCACGGAAGCGGTCGGCGAGGGCCAGGTCATGTGTTCGCACCGCGTCCACGCCGAGTTCCTCGATGAGGGCGAGGGAGTGCCGCGTACCGGTGTAGGTGAACAGGGCGGGGCTGACGTCGAACCGCCGGGCGGAGTGCGCGAGTTCCTGGACGGGGCCGTAGCAGCTGTCCCACGGGATCTCGCCGGACACCCAGCCGGCCAGGATCGGCGTCAGCGCGCCGAAGTCCTCGGGCACCACCAGGAAGGCCGCTCCGTGCGGGCCGAGCAGCCACTTGAAGGTGGTGGAGACGGTGTAGTCGAACGCGTCGGCCTGCACGGGCAGCCAGCCGGAGGCCTGCGAGTAGTCCACGTACGTACGCGCACCGTGCGTGAGGGCCGCCTCCCGCAGCGCGGCCAGGTCGGCGATCCGTCCGTCCGCGGACTGCGCGGCACTGACGGCGACGAGCGCGGTGCCGGAGCCGACGGACTCGACCAGCCGCTCCAGCGGCACGGCACGCACCTTGAGGTCGCCGCGCGTGTGGAACGGGTTGACGACGGCGCTGAAGTCACCCTCGGCGGTGAGGACTTCGGCGCCGGCCGGCAGCGACGCGGCGACCAGCCCGCTCTGCGAGGAGACGGACGCGCCCGCCGCCACCCGGGACACCGGGACGCCGGCCAGCCGCGCGAAGGAGGCGCGAGCGGCCTCCACGTCCGCGAACAGGGGGTCCAGCGGCAGGCCCTCGGCCCGGATTCGCACGGCCTCGTGCAGGGCGGTCACGGTACGGGCCGGCAGCAGCCCGCTGCTCGCGGTGTTCAGGTAGATGTTCTTGGGAGTGAACTCGGCACGGACGAGGCTCTCGAAGGTCGTCTCCATGGGTTCCACTGTGGGGCCGGGAGAAGTCGTGGTCCATTGCCGATTTCTACGTGGTTTCACCAAGCAGCGCTTATAGATCAGCCGTGGACCGGCCCTCACCTGGGGTTTTACTGCTGCGGCACCGCACACCCGTCGGGACCGCACGCCTGGGCGCCCCCCTCGTCGAGGAGCTTGAGCGGCGAGCGCTCGCCCCATGCCTGGGTCAGCGCCTGGGCGAAGACCTCGGCGGGCTGGGCGCCGGAGACGCCGTACTTGCGGTCGAGGACGAAGAACGGCACGCCGTTCGCCCCGAGCTCGGCGGCCTCGCGCTCGTCGGCGCGGACGTCGTCGGCGTAGGCGGTGGGGTCGGCGAGGACTTTGCGGGCGTCGTCCGCGTCCAGGCCGGCGGCGACGGCCAGCTCCACCAGCCGCTCGTCGCCCTCGGAGAAGAGGGAGCGCTTCTCGGCGAAGTTGGCCTTGTAGAGGGCCTGGATCAGCGCGTCCTGCTTTCCCTGCTCCTTGGCGAGGTGGAGCAGACGGTGCATGTCGAAGGTGTTGCCGTGGTCGCGGTCACGGGTGCGGTACTCCAGGCCCTCGGCGGCGGCCTGTGCGCCCAGGTTCTCCTCGCCGGCCTGCGCCTGCGCCTCGCTCATGCCGTACTTCTTGGTGAGCATCCTGATCACCGGCTGGACGTCGCCCTTGGCGCGCCCCGGGTCCAGCTCGAAGGAGCGGTGCACCACCTCGACCTGGTCGCGGTGCGGGAAGGCGTCGAGGGCCTTCTCGAAGCGGGCCTTGCCCACGTAGCACCAGGGGCACGCTATGTCCGACCAGATCTCGACCTTCATGTTCTCTCCAGCTCGTACGGGTACGGAGGCCGCCTCCGCCAAGTGGATGAACGTTCAAGCAGCGGGGATCATTCCCCGGAGACGGAGTAGCGCAGGAGGAGGTGGTGGTCGCCCTCGGCCGGCGGGTTCTCCGGGTCGGGGATCCAGCCCTGGCGGGCGTAGAAGGCCTGGGCGCGCCGGTTGTCGACGTGCACGTCGAGGACGGCCGTACGTCTGCCGTCGGCCCGCCACTGTTCGACACAGGCGGTGTGCAGGGCCGTACCGACGCCGGATCGCCAGGCGTCGGGGTCGACGTGGAACTGGTAGAGCTTGACCGTTTCCGCGGGGGCGTCCTCCGGGGTGCGGAAGGAGGCGATGGCGACCATGCGGCCGTCCTCCACGAGGCACAGCACCTGCCCGTCCGGCCGCTCGACGGCACCCCGCCAGGCGGCGAGCCAGTCGGTGCCGTCCGCGGGGACCCCGTCCGGGTAGTACGTGGCCCGGGCGCGCGCGTGCAGTGCGGTGACGGCCTCGGCCTCGGCGGGCAGCACGGTGCGGATCACCCGGCCGCCCACGACTCGGTTACTGATCATGCAGCGGAGGACGAGCCGATGGCCTCCTCGGTTCCCAGGCGGCTGAACTGGGCCCGGTACGCGCTCGGCGTCAGACCGGTCCGGCGCACCACATGGGCGCGCAACGAGTCGGCGGTTCCGAGGCCGCAGCCGCGGGCCACCTGGTCCATGGGCAGGGTGGTGGTCTCCAGCAGCTCCTTCGCGCGCTCGATGCGCTGGTGGAGCAGCCACTGCAGCGGGCTGACACCGCTCTCGACATGGAAGCGGCGGGCGAGGGGCTTGTCGAGGTTGTGCATGAAAACAGCTGGAGTCAGTTGCCGTCCCTCAGATCCTTGGGCCAGTTCGGGCGGAACTCTATGTGGTCGTACGTCACCACACAGCCCTCGCCCATCGGCGACTGGGTCATGAAGCCGACGAGTGCCGCGTCGGCCTCCTTCTCGTCGCCCAGGGTGAACAGGCGGACGAAGATCCAGCGTTGGCCGTCACGAGAAGCGTGGAAGGCGAAGGCGCGGCCGGTGCGGCTGATCCGGAGCCATACCGAACTGCCGTCCACGGTGAAGGAGTTGGCGTCGTCGGAGTGTCCCCGGGTGACCACCGTGCAGACGGTGGGCACGTCCGGGGAGTACTCCAGACAGAGCTTGGCCCAGGCCCGCTCCCCGACATGGAGGTAGAGCACCCCCGCGTCGAAGGCCCCGGCGAAGCCGACGGTGACCCGGGCGATCAGCTGGAAGTCCCCTTCGGGCGACCCCAGCAGCCGGGGAGCGTCGGAGGCGGGCTCCAACGCCTCCCCGGTGGGCGGCACAAAACGATCCTGCCGAGGCCCGGCCCATCCGGTGAGCACACCGTCCTCGTACGACCAGTTGCCCTCGGGCCCGTAGGTGCGCAGCAGAAAAGGCAGTTCGGGAAGTTCCACGTCCATCCAGCGAGTGTGTCAGTTGCGCGTGCTCGATGCGGGTCCGGGGTCGTTCAGCGTTCGAGGCGGCCGTTGAAACGGCGCGGGAGGCCGAGCGGGTTGTCGTCCCGAAGCTCGGGCGGCAGCAACGCCTCGGGCGCACCCTGGTACACCACCGGCCGCATCCACCGCTCGATGGCCGTACCGCCGACGGAGGTCGAGGTCGACGTGGTCGCCGGGTACGGGCCCCCGTGGTGCTGGGCCGGGGCGACCGCCACACCCGTCGGCCAGCCGTTCACCAGCACACGACCGGCCAGCGGCGTCAGCTCGGCGAGGAGCTCCGCGCCCCGGCCCTCGCCGGCCGCCTCCTCCGCCGACAGGTGAACCGTCGCCGTGAGGTTGCCCGGCAGACGGGACAGCACGGACTGGACCTGGGCGTCGTCGTCGTAGCGGGCCACGACCGTCACCGGACCGAAGCACTCCTCCAGGAGCAGGTCGTACGCCCCCTCCGCGGCAAGCTTCTCCGCCGCCACCGTGAGGAACCCGGCGCTGACCGTGTGCTCACCGCCCGCCCCCGGCGTCACCGGCGACTCCACGTCCGGCAGCTCGCCGCGCTCGGCGACTCCTGCGATGAAGTTGTCGCGCATGCGGTGGTCGAGGAGCACCCCGGCGTCCGTGTCGCTCACGGCGTCGGTCAGGGACTTCACGAAGCGGTCGCCGGCCGCGCCGGCCGGGGCGAGGACCAGACCCGGCTTCACGCAGAACTGGCCGACACCCAACGTCATCGACCCGGCGAGACCGGTGCCGATCGCCTCGGCCCGCTCGGCCGCCGCGGCCTCGGTGACGACGACGGGGTTCAGGGAGCCCAGCTCGCCGTGGAAGGGGATCGGCGTGGGGCGGGCGGCGGCCGCGTCGAAGAGGGCACGGCCACCCCGTACGGAACCGGTGAAGCCGGCGGCGGCGACCAGCGGGTGCCTGACCAGCTCGACGCCCGCCTCGAAGCCGTGGACCAGGCCGATGACGCCCTCGGGGATGCCGTGCGCGGCGGCCGCCCGGCGCAGCACCTTGGCCACCAGCTCGGACAGGGCCGGGTGGTCGGGGTGGGCCTTGACGACGACCGGGCAGCCGGCGCCCAGCGCGCTCGCGGTGTCGCCGCCGGCGACCGAGAAGGCGAAGGGGAAGTTGGAGGCCGAGTAGACGGCGACGACGCCGAGGGACACCTTGTAGCGGCGCAGGTCCGGGATCGGCGGGGTCGCGGTGTCGTCGGGGTGGTTGATGATCACGTCGAGGAAGGCGCCCTCGTCGACGATGTCCGCGAAGGACCGCAACTGGAAGCAGGTGCGGGCGAGTTCGCCGTTGAGGCGGACCGGGCCGAGCGCGGTCTCCGCGTCGGCGGTCTCGACGAGCCCGTCCTTCGCCGCCTCGAGCTGCTCGGCGGCGGTGCGCAGGAAGGCCGCGCGGACCGCGCGGTCGGCGAGGGAACCGCGCGCGGCGTGCGCGGCGCGGACGGCGGCGTCCACCTCCTGGGCTGTGGCCTCCACCGCAACCTGTTCACGCTGCTTCCCGGTTCGGGGGTCGACACTCCAGACTGGTGCTGCTGCCACCGCGGGTCCCTCCAGGTATATCTGGGTCATTCACCAGGGTCGTTCGATATACTGAACGCTGTCTCTGATGATGAATATGCTGTTGGAGACTATAACTTCGGTTTCTCGTCCAACGAAGGGGTCAAGGGCGATGTCGGCAGGCGAGACAGGCGGCGGGGCACAGGTCAAGTCCGCGGTGCGGACGGTTGAACTGCTCGAATACTTCGCCGGCCGGCCCGGTATGCACTCCCTCGCCTCGGTCCAGGAGGCCGTCGGGTATCCCAAGTCCAGTCTGTACATGCTGCTGCGCACGCTGGTGGAACTGGGCTGGGTGGAGACGGACGCGACGGGCACACGGTACGGCATCGGGGTGCGGGCGCTGCTGGTCGGCACCTCGTACATCGACGGCGACGAGGTGGTCGCGGCGGCGCGGCCGACCCTGGACCGGCTGTCGGACGACACCACGGAGACCATCCACCTGGCGCGCCTGGACGGCACGAACGTCGTCTACCTGGCCACCCGCCAGTCGCAGCACTACCTGCGCCCCTTCACCCGCGTCGGCCGACGCCTCCCGGCCCACTCGACCTCCCTCGGCAAGGCGCTGCTCAGCACGTACACGGACGAGCAGGTCCGCAAGATGCTGCCCGAGACGCTGCCCGCCCTGACCGAGAACACGATCACCGACCGGGAGAAGCTGATCGAGGAGCTGCACCAGGTGCGGGATCAGGGCTTCGCGGTCGACCGCGAGGAGAACACACTGGGCCTGCGCTGCTTCGGTGTGGCGATCCCGTACCGCACTCCGGCGCGCGACGCGATCAGCTGCTCGGTGCCGGTGGCGCGGCTGACCCCCGCTCACGAACAGATGGTGAAGGACGCCCTGTTCGACGCGCGGGACCGCCTGACCCTGGCGACCAGAAGGCTCTGACTCCTAGGCTCTGGCTCCATGGATGTCGTACTCCGCGAAGTGCATGACAGCGATCTGCCGGTCTTCTTCCGCCAGATGAACGACCCCGAGGCCCTGCACATGGCCGCGTTCACGGCGAAGGACCCGGCGGACCGGGACGCCTTCGAAGCCCACTGGAAACGGATCCGGGCCTCCCAGGACGTGATCCGCACGGTCCTGGCGGAAGGGGACGTGGTGGGCAGCGCCGCGGTCTACGGCGAACCGGGCGAGCGCGAGGTGACGTACTGGATCGACCGCGCGTACTGGGGTCGGGGTGTCGCCACGGCGGCCCTGCGGGTGCTGCTGGCCGAGGTCCCGGAACGCCCGCTGTACGCCCGCGCGGCCGCGGACAACGCGGCGTCACAGCGGGTCCTGGAGAAGTGCGGCTTTAGGCTGACGGCCCGGGCGACGGGGTTCGCGAACGCGCGGGGCGAGGAGATCGACGAGGTCGTGATGACGCTGGAGGAACCGCCGGGTTCCTGAACGCCCGATGAGAAAACCGGGCGTACGGGAACGACTGCACCCACCTGATCGTCTTCCTGTTCGGGATGAACAAGACGATCAGGCGGACCTCCGTCTTCGTGCTGCTGCTCGTGTTCGCTCTGCTGATCAGGGCGACCTGGGTGCAGTTCTACGACGGCAAGGCCCTAGCGGACGACAAGGACAACCGGCGCAACGCGATCCAGACGTACGCGGAGCCGCTCGGGAACATCATCGTGGCCGGCGAGTCGATCACCGGTTCGGCGCGCACGACCGGTGGTGACCTCAAGTACAAGCGCACGTACAAGGACGGCAAGCTGTACGCGGCGGTGACGGGCTACGCCTCGCAGGCCTACGCGCCCACCCAGCTGGAGGGCATCTACCAGGACCTGCTCAACGGCACGGACAGCAAGCTGAAGACCGTGATGGACACGGTCACCGACCAGCGTGCCGACCCGGGCAACGTGGTCACCACGATCGACCCGGCCGTGCAGAAGGCCGCGTACGACGCGCTCGGCGACAAGAAGGGCGCGGCGGTCGCGATCGACCCGGCGACCGGCAGGATCCTCGCGGTCGTGTCGACACCGTCGTACGACCCGACGTCGCTGACGGACGCCAACACCGCGGCGACGGCCTGGAAGAAGCTCAACGCCGACTCGGACAAGCCGCTCACCAACCGCGCGCTGCGCCAGCCGCTGCCGCCGGGGTCGACGTTCAAGCTGGTCGTGGCGGCGGCCGCGCTGGAGGACGGCCTGTACTCGTCGGTGGACGAGAAGACGAAGAGCCCGGACCCGTACACCCTGCCGGGCACCACCCGTGACCTCTCCAACGAGAACCCGAACGCCCCGTGCGAGAACGCCACGATCCGCACGGCGCTCGAGTACTCCTGCAACAACGTCTTCGCGAAGATGGCCGTCGACCTGGGCCAGGACAAGGTGAAGGCGATGGCCGAGAAGTTCGGCTTCAACGACACCCGGCAGGACGTGCCGGTCCGGGCCTTCACCAGCGTCTACCCGTCCGACATGGACAGGTCGTCCACGGCCCTGACGGGCATCGGCCAGTACGACGTCACGGCGACCCCGCTCCAGATGGCCATGGTCTCCGCCGCCCTGGCCAACGGCGGCAAGCTGGTCTCCCCGCATATGGTCTCGCAGATCACCGACAGCGGCGGCGACGTCCTGAAGAACTACGACGACAGCACGAGCACGCGGCAGATCGTCGGCTCCGCCACGGCGGAGCAACTCCAGTCGGCCATGCAGACGGTGGTCGAGAAGGGCACCGGCACGAACGCCAGGATCAGCGGGGTGACGGTGGGCGGCAAGACCGGCACCGCCCAGCACGGCGAGAACAACAGCCAGACGCCGTACGCCTGGTTCACGTCCTACGGGAAGGCGGGCGGCAAGGAGGTCGCCGTGGCGGTGGTGGTGGAGCAGTCGGACGCGGCACGCTCGGAGGTCAGTGGAAACGGGCTGGCCGCCCCCGTGGCCAAGGCCGTGATGGAGGCGGCTCTCAAGAACTGAGTCCCGTCGTCTACTTCACGCCGAGGATCTGCTCCACGGGATCGATCGCGAAGTACACCAGGAACAGCGCCGAAACCCCCCACAGCAGCCAGTGCACCTCCTTGGCCTTGCCGAGAACCGTCTTGATCACCACGTAGGCCACGAACCCCGCCCCGATACCGTCGGTGATCGAGTACGTGAACGGCATCGCGGCGATGGTCAGGAACGCCGGGATCGCGATCTCGTACTTGTCCCAGTCGATGTGCTTGACATGGGTCATCATCAGGAAGCCCACGGCGATCAACGCAGGCGCCGCAGCCTGCAGCGGCACGATGGTCAGCAGCGGGGTCAGGAAGAGCGCGAGCCCGAACAGCCCACCGGTGATCAGGTTGGCGAAGCCGGTGCGCGCGCCCTCCCCCACGCCCGCCGCCGACTCGATGTACGCGGTGTTGGAGGAGGCGGACCCGAGGCCGCCGGCCACCGCCGCCGCGCCGTCGATGAACAGCACGCGTCCGATCCCGGGCACCTGCCCCTGCTCGTCCAGCAGCCCGGCCTCCGCGCTGATGCCCACGATCGTGCCCATGGCGTCGAAGAAGTCCGACAGGATCAGGGTGAACACCAGCAGGACGGCGGTGAGGATGCCGGCCTTCGCGAAGCCGCCGAACAGGCTGAAGTGACCGACGAGTCCGAAGTCGGGGGTGGCGACGATCTTGTCCGGCACCTTCGGGGTCGTCAGGCCCCAGCTCTTGATGTCGGCGACGGCGTCGATGATGATCGCGACGATCGTCATGGTCACGATGCTGATCAGGATCGCGCCCTTCACCTTGCGCGCGAGCAGCGCGATGGTGAGCAGCACGCCGAGACAGAACACCAGCACCGGCCACCCGGTCAGATGCCCGACCGCACCCAGCTGCACCGGCACGGTGGTCTCCGCGGCGTCCGGTATACGGCTGACGAACCCGGCGTCCACGAACCCGATGAACGCGATGAACAGACCGATGCCGACGCCGATCGCCTGCTTGAGCTGATGCGGAATCGCGTCCATGATCGCTTTCCGCAGCCCGGTGACGACCAGGACGCAGATCAACAGGCCTTCCAGGACGACCAGTCCCATCGCGTCGTCCCAGCTCATCAGCGGCGCGAGCTGGAAGGCGACGACGGCGTTGAGACCGAGGCCGGCGGCGATGGCGAGCGGGAGGTTGCCGCCGACGCCCATGATGATCGTCATCACACAGGCCACCAGGGCGGTGGCGGTGACGAGTTGACCCGTGTCGAGCGAATGCCCGAACTTGTCCTTGGCGCTTCCGAGAATGATGGGATTCAGGACAAGGATGTAGGCCATCGTGAAGAACGTGGCGAAGCCGCCGCGTATCTCCCGGCCGAAGCTGGATCCCCGCTCGGAGATCCTGAAGAACCGGTCGACGCTGTTGGCCGCCGGTGGCGCGGCACTTGGCCGGTCGGTGGCCTTCTTGGTGTCGGACATGGCGGGTGCTCCTAGGTGCCTGATCGATCGTGTGCGGATGCTGGCTGGATTGTCCCCGCGTTGAACGCGTTTCAGGTTTTCTCCGTGTTACGGAAACAGTCGACCGTCACACCATGTTCGAAGGCCCGTACGAGGGCAAGACGTTGATCACTGCTACGCTTCCGGATCTCGTCCGGGCCACCTCCGGATGATCACATGTCATCTACATGACACTCACAGAGAGGTCGCCCGTGGGCACAGTCGTCGACGACGCAGCCTCCGTGGAGTTCCATGCCTTCTTCGAACGGCACTACACCGAACTGTCCCGTCTCGCCCACCTGTTGACCGGCGAGGCCGACGCCGCCGACGACCTGGCGGCGGACGCGCTGCTCGCCCTGTGGCACCGCTGGGACCGGGTGCGCGCCGCCGACCACCCGGTCGCCTACGCCCGTGGCGTCGTCGCCAACCTCGCCCGCACCCGCATCCGCAGCGCCGTGCGTGAGCGCCGGCGGATCTCGCTGTTCTGGTCGCAGCGCGAGGAGAAGGCGGAGAACCCCGACATAGCGGGCGTCGTGGATGTCCAGGAGGCGCTGCGCAGGCTACCGTTCCGGAAACGGGCGTGCGTCGTGCTGCGGCATGCCTTCGATCTCTCCGAGAAGGACACGGCTCTCGCCCTGGGTGTCTCCGTGGGTACGGTTAAGTCCCAGACGTCCAAGGGTATGGCCGAGTTGCAGAAGATCCTCGGCTCCCAGGGTGTCCCACACAGGGTGCACGCGGTGATGGCGCGTGGCGGCGAGACCGGAGGAACGGCGCGATGAGGCAGCAGGAGGTGCACGACGAGCTGCGCGCCCGGCTGCACGAGGCGGCCGAGGCGCACGAGCCGGACCGGGCCCGCATCCTGGCGCGGATCGAGCGGGGCATGAACCCCGAGTCGGACCGCCCCGGTCACCGGTCGACGCGGCCTCCGGTGTGGGGCTGGGCGCGGGTGGTGGGTGCCACGGCCGCGGTCGCGGGCATGCTCGCGGTCGGCGGCTACGCGGTGGCGTCCGCGGTGAAGAAGGACGACACACCGCAGCAGCAGACCGTCGCGGTCTCGCCGACGCCCACGCCGTCGCCGGACGCGACGAGCCGGGCACCGAAACCGCCGGTGAACACGGCCCCGAACCGGGCGCCGGAGACCCACGGACCGAGCAGCACCCCGTCCGCGGCGCAGCCCTCCGCCTCCGTACTGCCGTCCGCGGACGCCGAGACGGACGGCCCGCTGTGGTCGGACGGCTCGGTCGACCCGCACAGCAACGACTTCTGGGCGCAGAGCAACCTCACCGTCAAGACCAGTGCCCAACTCACCGCCCTCACCGTGCAGTTGAAGATCGCCCAGACCGGCGGCGTCAGCAACGCGGGCGCCTGGCGGTCGTTGCCGGAGCAGGACTTCGACCTCACCGTCGGCGAGCAGGACGGCTTCCTGGTCTACACATGGACGCTCAAGGCGGGCCGTACGGTCGCCAAGGGCCAGTGGGTGTTCGCCGGGCAGTACAACCACCAGCGCGGCGGCCGCGACGCCAAGGACGACAGCTACACGATCAAGGCCACGGCGGACGGCAGGCAGCGCACGGTGGGCGGCGACTTCGCGGCCCATGCGGACGACGAGGGCGACTCGTAGGAAATTTCCGCCGAGGGGCGGCAACTCTTTCGCTCGGCTGCGGCAACCAGGAAGTGCAGGACCCCCTCTTCCCCAGCAGCTGAGTGAACAATCAAGTACGACAGGATCCCGCCCCTTGAGCACGCACAAGAGACACCTCACGCGCCGACGGGTGCTCGGGGCCTCCGCGATCGGAGTCGCCGCCACCGGCGCCGCCGTCGCGGGTGGCACCGGCCTCCTCGCCTCCGCGTCCGCCGCGGCCTTCGGCTACAAGGACGACGGCAAGAACTATGTCGTCGACACCGGCTCCTCCCTCGTCTTCAAGGTCTCGAAGACGAACGGCGACCTCACGTCCCTGGCCTACAAGGGCAAGGAGTACGAGGGCTACGGCGGCAAGCACTCACACGTCGAGTCGGGCCTCGGCGCCTCCACGGTCACCGTCAAGCAGTCCGGCTCGACGATCCTGATCAAGGTGGTCCACGGCCCGATCACCCAGTGGTACGCGGCCCGCAGCGGCCAGAACAACGTCTACCTGTGGACGAACAAGGCGGACGCGTCCTTCACGGCCACCCGCTACATCGTCCGCCTCAAGCCCGGCATGTTCCCCAACACCGGCTCGGACGCCTGGGACTCGACGCGGGACAAGATCATCGAGGCGGGGGACGTCTGGCAGAGCCCGGACGGCACGACCCACTCCAAGCACTACTCGGGCAAGCGGACCATCGACTACGACTACGTCGGCTTCACCACGGGCTCGGTCGGCCTGTGGCTGGTCCGCTCCAACCACGAGAAGGCGTCCGGCGGCCCCTTCTACCGCTCCCTCCTCCGGCACTCCAACGAGGGCGGCGCGGGCCTCTACGAGATCCTGCACTACAACGAGGCCCAGACCGAGGCGGAACGTTTCGGCCTGCAGGGCCCGTACGTCATCGCCTTCACCGACGGCGGTACGCCCTCCCGTTCGCTCTTCCAGGCCAACCTCGACACCTCCTGGGCCGACGGCCTCGGCATCACCGGCCGGGTCGGCACGGCGGGCCGCGGCAAGGTCGCCGGCGTCGGACTGAAGGGCATGGACGCCAAGTACGCCTACACGGTGGGCTTCGCCAACGCGGACGCGCAGTACTGGGCGAAGGCGGCGGCCGGCACCGGTGCGTTCTCCTGCAAGGGGATGCTCCCGGGGACGTACACCCTCACCGTCCACAAGAACGAACTGGCCGTCCACACCGAGTCGGTGAAGGTCACGGCGGGCGCTACCACGACCCTGCACACCCTCGCCCTCACCGGCGACCCCTCCGCCGCGGCCACCGTCTGGCGGCTCGGCGACTGGGACGGCACTCCGGGTGAGTTCAAGAACGCCAAGCTGATGACGTACGCGCATCCGTCCGACGGCCGTGCGGCCAAGTGGAGCGGCAACGTCACGATCGGCAGCGGCAGCGAGGCGGCGTCCTTCCCGGCGTACATCTGGAAGGACGTCAACAACGGCATCCTGGTCTACTTCAAGCTGACCAAGGCGCAGGCGGCGGCAGCGCACACACTGCGGGTCGGGGTGACCGACGCGTTCGCGAGCGGGCGGCCCCGGGTGACGGTGAACGACTGGGTATCGACAATCCCCACCGCACCCACACAGCCCTCAACACGTTCCCTCACCACAGGGTCGTATCGTGGAAACAACCACACCTTCACTTTCAGCGTCCCTAGTAGTGCGTGGAAGACCGACACCTCGCAGTACAACGTCCTGAAGATCGACATCGTGAGCGGTTCGGGCGGCAGTGCCTTCCTCAGCGCGGGCACGTCGTTCGACTGCATGGACCTGCTGACCTGAGCCCCCCTCGGTCAGCAGCAGCCGGTCAGAGCCCCCCTCGGCCGGCACCAACGCCCCCGCCGGTGACGACCGGCGGGGGCGTTTCATGTCCTTCGTCAGTTCATGGTGGAGCCGATGGCGGTGGACCCCGTGGTGAGGAAGGTGGTGGCCGGGAGCGAGCCGTCCGACGTCCGGGCGCCGTAAGCGGTCGTCGCGTCCGTCGACTTGAAGCCCGGTGTGCTCACCCCGCTGTCCCAGTTGTTCGCGGCGGAGACGACCTTCGAACTCACCTTGTCCAGGCCGCCCTTGTTGCTCACCGCCAGGTTCCGCGCCAACCGGGCCTTGCCGGTGGCGAAGTAGAACCCCGTCTGGGCGTTGGAGTACGCGGTGTTGCGGTTCAGGACGATGGCGCCCGTGTTGGAGTTCTCGGTGAACCCGTTCAGCGTGTTGTCCCAGGCCGCGTTGTTGTTGACGACATGCGCGACGGCGACACCCCCGCCGCCCAGCTTGAAGCCGTTGCCGTTCCCCTCGAACGCCGAGTCGCCCCAGCGGTTCTTGCCGTTGCCGAACGCCCAGCTGTGCTCGATGGTGACCGGCGAGGAGAACTGCCAGAGGTCGAGGCCGTCGTCGGAGTTGTTGTAGAGGCGGGCGCCGGTGACCTTGTTGCCCGTTCCCGAGCCGAACTTGATGGCGATGCCGTCGGCGTTCTGGCCGTGCCCGGCGGGGTCGTAGTTGCCGTAACTGTCCAGGTTCTGGACGAGGTTGTTCACCGTGTTGTCCCCGCGCAGCGTGAACCCGGAGTCGCCGTTGTTCGCGGTGACGAGGTTCTTGAAGACCCCGCCGGTCGACGACGTGACCACGAATCCCTGGGCCGGCGAGTTCTGGAACGTGAGGTTCTGGACGGTCCAGTAGCTGCCGTAGATGCCGGTGAGCCAGGAGCCGGCGGGCAGCTTGGAGCCGTCGATCCGCACCTTCTCGCTGCCGTAGGCCTGGAGCGTGATGCGGTTCGAACTGGTGCCGCCGGCCGTGGACTTGAGGGTGGCCGTCGGATAGTACGTGCCGCCGCGGACCTGGATGACGCTGCCGGCGGCGGCGCTCTTGACGGCCGACTCCAGCTGGGCCGTGGTGGACACGGTGACCGTCGTCGTCGCGGCCTGCGCACCGCCGTTGGAGAGGCCGAGGTAGACGCCGCCGGCCCCGGCGGAGACGGCCACCGCTGCGGCGATCGAGAGCGTGCGCGTCCGGCGGTGGCGTCCGGTGCTGAGTGGCACTGGGCGTTCCTTTCTGTGTCAATTGGATCACCTCCGGGGCACGCCCCTTCGGTGGGGTGAAGCTACGCAGTCCAGTTGCCACCGTGGCCGGAAGAGGTTGCCGGTGCGGGCGAAAATCTCGCAACTTTCGCCCCTCGCGCCTTCCAACAGAATCCCCCACACTTCTACAGGACTGCCCAGGACCGCCCCGTCAGGAGCCTCGCCCGTGAACCACCCCCAGTACACCGGCTATCTCTTCGCCTACTTCACGGGCGAGGCCACCGCCGACGGCGAACAGATCCGCTACGCCCTCAGCCGCGGCGACGACCCGCTGCACTGGCGCGAGCTGAACCAGGGCAGGCCCGTCCTGACGTCGACGATCGGCGAGCAGGGCCTGCGGGACCCGTTCCTGATCCGCTCCCCCGAGGGCGACAGGTTCTTCCTGATCGCCACCGATCTGCGCATGTACGAGAACAGCAGCGGCAGTTGGGACGAAGTCCAGCGGCACGGCAGCAGGTCGATCATGATCTGGGAGTCGGCCGACCTGGTCCACTGGAGCGACCAGCGGCTGGTCGAGGTCGCACCGGCCGACGCGGGCAACGCCTGGGCACCGGAGGCCTGTTACGACCCCGACCTCGGGGCGTACGTCGTCTTCTGGGCGTCGAAGCTGCACGGATCGACGTACAACACGATGCTGTACGCCACCACGGAGGACTTCCGCACCTTCAGCGAGCCGCAGCTGTGGAACGACCCCGGCCACTCGGTCATCGACTCGACGGTCGTGCGGCACGAAGGCACCTACTACCGCTTCACCAAGGACGAGCGGGACCCGGACTCCGGCTCCCCGTACGCCAAGTTCATCACCGTGGAGAAGTCGACGCGCCTGACCTCGACCACGTACGCATTCCTCGCGGAGGGCATCGGCAGCGGCACGACGGAGCACGGCGAGGGACCGGTGGTGTTCAAGTCCAACACCGGTGACAAGTGGTACCTGTTCATCGACGAGTACGGCGGCCGCGGCTACGTCCCCTTCGAGACCACCGACCTCGAATCGGGCCGGTGGACCGCGTGCACCGCCCATCAGCTCCCGGCAAGTCCCCGGCACGGCACGGTACTTCCGGTGACGCGGGAGGAGTACGACCGCCTGCTGGCCGCGTATCCGGCGACACCCGCCTCGGTCATCGACGTGACGGCGGCGGACCAGAGGGGATACGCGATCGTCACGGAGGCCTCGTCGAAGGTCGTCCTGCCGATGGAGCCGGACGCCGACCTCTCGCGGCTCGCGCCGGAGATCCGGGCGGGCGAAGGTGCCACGCTCAGCCCCGCGTCCGGCACGCCCCGCGACTTCCGGGAGCCGCGGACGTACACGGTGACGGCCGCCGACGGCACGAGCCGCATCTGGACCGTCGAGGCGGTGCGCACCGGCAGTCCCACTCTCCCCGGGTTGCACGCCGACCCGGACGTGCGCTTCCTCGACGGCGAGTTCTGGATCTACCCGACGTCGGACGGCTTCCCGGGCTGGGGCGGGACGCACTTCAAGGCGTACTCCTCGAAGGATCTGGTCCACTGGACGGACCACGGGGTCGTCCTCGACCTCCCCACCGAGGTGAGCTGGGCCGACCGGTACGCGTGGGCTCCGGCGATCGCCGAGCGGGACGGCAGGTACTACCTCTACTTCTGCGCCGAGCAGCAGATCGGCGTGGCGGTGGCGGACTCCCCGGCCGGGCCCTTCAAGGACGCGCTGGGCCGGCCGCTGGTCGCGAAGGACGCCTACAGCGGCCAGATGATCGACCCCGCCGTCTTCACGGACGACGACGGGACGTCGTATCTCTACTGGGGCAACATGCGCGGATATGTGGTGCCGTTGGGCGAGGACATGGTGTCGTTCGACGCAGGCGCGGTGCGGGACATCACCCCGGAGAACTTCCGCGAGGCGTTCTTCGTGGTGAAGCGGCACGGCACGTACTACCTGATGTGGTCCGAGGACGACACCCGCAGCGAGGACTACCACGTCGCCCACGCGACGGGACCGTCCCCGCTCGGTCCGTGGACCGAGCGGGGAACGATCCTGTCGAAGCGTCCCGAGTACGGCGTCCTCGGCACCGGCCACCACGCCGTGGTGAACGTGCCCGGCACCGACGACTGGTACGTCGTCTACCATCGCTTCGCCCTGAACGGGCCCGGAAGGCCCGGCGGCGACGGCATGCACCGGGAGACCACCGTCGACCGGCTGTGGTTCGCCGCGGACGGTACCCTTCAGCCGGTCGTACCGACCCTGGAGTCGATCAGGCCGGTCAAAGCGGTCGAGGACTGATCAGCTGACGAAGTACGTCGGGTTCGGGAGCTTGAACGTCTTGTCGGCGTAGCCGCCGTCCAGGTCCGAGTACTGGTCGCCGAAGTTGGCGACGATCTCGTACCCGAGGTCGTCCTCGATGTGCTTGCGCGTGCCGGACTTGTACTGCACGGTCGTGCAGGTCCAGGTGCCCGGGGTGGCGCAGGCGCTCAGGTAGGCCGGGGGGTTGGCCTTGTCCTTGAGGAACATGTGGTCGGCGTCGAGGTTCACATCGGCGCCGATCTTCTTCAGGTTCTCGACCGCGGCGGTGCGCTGTGCCTCGCTCAGACCGGAGTTGTAGAAGACCTCGACGCCCTTGGACTCGGCGTACTGGACCAGCTCGGCGGTGCCGAAGACGCCGGGGCGTTCGGCCTTGTTCACGTAGTCGGCCCAAGTGGTCGGGTTGTACGTGTAGTTGTAGCGCTTCTCGTAGTCGAGGCTGAGCAGCAGCGTGTCGTCGATGTCGAAGACGACCGCGGGCTTCTCGCCCCGGTGGTGGGCCTTGCGGGCCGCCTGGTCGATCTGCTTTCTGGCGACGGCGTCGATACGCGCCAGGTCCTGGGCGTACGGGCTGTCCGGAGACGCCTGGTACACGCCGTTGGCGTCCGCCGTGGTGCCGTAGTAGGTGTCGATGTCCTTCACCAGGAGCCCGATGTTGTACGGCTCATGAGTGGAGTTGGCCGTGGACTGGCCGGCCGTGGCCGCACCGGCGCCGTAGAGAGCGGCACCGGTGACGGCACACGCTGCGGCGATCGCCGCGATACGCAGTGGCTTATGCATGACAGGTTTCTACGCGCGTCACACCCTCGGGCGCGAGACCCGTTGCCCGATCGATATCTCTTCGGCGGGCAAAAAACGGGTCAAGCGCCTTGGATGGAGTGATTCCGCTTCCTGGCGGGGTCAGTTCATGGTCGCCCCGATGGTCGTGCTGCCGGTGGTGAGGAAGGTCGTCGCGGGCAGGGAGCCGTCGGACTGACGGGCGTTGTACGTCGTCGTCGCGTCCGTCGACTTGAAGGCGGGTGTGCTGATGCCGCTGTCCCAGTTGTTGCCGGCCGAGGTGACCGAGGAGCCCTTGATCACCGAGCCGCTGCCGTTGCTGACGGCGAGGTTCTTGCCGAGCTTGGCGGAGCTGGTGGCGAAGTAGTAGCCCCACTTGGAGTTGGCGTAGGCGGTGGTGCGGTTGATGACGATCGAGCCGGTGTTGGAGTTCTCGGTGAAGCCGTTGCCGGCGTTGCCCCACGCGGCGGAGTTGTTGACGACGTGAGCGACCGTCACCCCGTTGCCGCCCAGCTTGAAGCCGTTGCCGTTGCCCTCGAAGGCGGAGTCGCCCCACCGGTTGACGCCGTTGCCGAAGGACCAGGTGTGCTCGATGGTGACCGGGGAGGAGAACGACCAGAGGTCGATGCCGTCGTCCGAGTTGTTGTACAGGCGGGCGCCGGTGACCAGGTTGCCGGTGCCCGAGCCGAACTTGATGGCGACCCCGTCGGCGTTCTGGCCGTGCTCGGCGGCGTCGTAGTTGCCGTACGAGTCCAGGTTCTTGACCGTGTTGTTCACGGTCCCGTCGCCGGTGAGCGTGAAGCCGGAGTCGCCGCCGTTGATGGTCTTGATGTTGTTCCAGTTCGTCCCGGTGCAGGACTGGCAGACGACCGCGCTGTCCGGGGAGTTCTGGAAGGTGATGTTGGAGACGTTCCAGTAGTCGGCCGTGAGCTTGAAGATCCAGGAGCCGGAGGGCAGCGAGGACCCGTCGATCTTCACGGTCTCCGAGCCGTACGCGGTGAGCGTGATCGGCGAGGACGAGGTGCCGTTGGCCGTCGACTGCAGGGTGGCCGTCGGGTAGTAGGTGCCGCCGCGGACCTGGATGACCGTGCCGGCGGTGGCGTTCTTGATGGCGTTGGACAGGTCGGTCGAGTTGCTGACGACCACGGTCGCGGCCTGCGCCTGGGTGGGGAGGACAGCGAGGCCGGCGCCCATCAGGACGGCCGACAGGGCGGTGAGAGCGGTACGACGAGACATAGGAGTGCGGTCCTTTCGTCGTTCTGTGGTGGGGATGGAGAGGGGGATGGGGACTGTTCAGGGACGCCAGTCGCCGAGGTAGGCCGCGGGGGTGTGCGACCGGGCCTCGGTGTCGGTGAGTTGGGGCCGGTTGTCAGGGACGGTGATCTCCGCTCCCGGCCCGGTGTTGCGGTACTCGCCGAAGCGCATGGACTGCCAGGGGTAGGCGTCGCGCATGTTGGTGTAGGGGGCGACCGGGTCGATGCCGGGCCCGATCCAGGAGTTCCGCACGACCAGGGACGGCCAGGCGGTCGTCTCGTACGACGGCACCCAGGGCCGTGCCAGCTTGTACGCCCCGTCCTGGGCGCCGGAGGTGATCCGGCAGCGGACGGCGAGGATGCCGTGCGGGTTGGCGCGGGCGGTGGAGGGGGCGAAGACCATGCCCTTGGGGGTGAAGGTGACGTCCCGCTGGAGGGTGTGGAGGTGACAGCCCTCGAAGACCGCCGTCGCCCGCCCGAAGACGAAGTCGACGTCGCCCTCGATGTAGCAGCGGCGGAAGTACTGCCGGTCGAAGGTGTCGAGCGCGGTCGTGTCGACGAAGAGGGTGTCCTGGTGGGCGAGGAGACGGACGTTCTCGCAGCGCGACCGGTCCCCTGTCAGATACGCCGCCACCGCCTGTGTGCCGGTGATGTCGGGGTGGTCGGCGCGCAGCCAGTCGTTGGCGATCGTCAGGTCGCGGACGGTCAGTCCGGGCGCCGCCGAGGTGAGGGTCGCGGAGCCCGCCGTGCCGTAGGTGGTGCCGTCGGGCTTCTTGGTGCCGTTGGCGTTGTCGTAGACGATGACGGCGTCGCGGGCGTCGCGGGTGGCGCCTCGGATCGTCAACTCTCCTTTCTCCGCAGGAATGTTGACGACCTCTCGATACGTCCCCGGGTGTACGACGATCGTCCGGCCGGGCCCGTCCACCGCGTCCACGGCCGCCTGGACGGAGTCGCCGGGGCGGACGTGCCGGACACCGCGGGTGTTCGCGAAGGCGGGGGTGGTGCCGGCGGCGAGGAGTCCGCCGGCGAGGCCCGCCAGAAGGGTGCGCCGGTGCATCTCAGCGGCCCTCCTTCCATGGCATCCAGTCGCCGAGGTAGGCCTCGCGGGTCGCCGACTCGGCTTCGGCGGCGGTGAGTTGGGGCCGGTTCTCGGGGACCGTGATGGCGGCGCCGGGGCCGGTGTTGCGGTACTCGGCGAACCGCTGGTTCTGCCACGGGTAGGCGTCCGACATGTTGGTGTAGGGCGCGACCGCGTCGATGCCGGGGCCGAGGTGGGTGTCCCGGACGGTGAGCATCGGGCGGGCGGTGGTGTCGGAACCGGGCACCCAGGGGCGGGCCAACTTGTAGGAGGCGTCCGGGGCCTCACTGCTCACCCGGCCGCGTGTCACCAGATAGCCGCGCGGGTTGGCGGCCGCCGTGGAGGGCGCGAAGACGAAGCCGTAGGGGGCAGCCGCGAGGTCGGTGCGGTTCAGCGTGCGGAAGTGGCACTGGTCGTAGACCGCGGTGGCCCGGCCGAAGACGAAGTCGACGTCGCCCTCGACGTAGCAGTGGGCGTAGTAGTGGCGGGCGAAGATGCCGAGCGCCAGGGAGTCGGAGTACAGCGTGTCCTGGTGGCCGAGGAAACGGCAGTGGTGGAACGCGGACCGGTCGCCCTGCACCTTGACGGCCACCGCCTGGGTCCCCGTGATGTCCGGGTGGTCGGCGCGCAGCCAGTCGTTGGCGAAGGTGATCCAGCGGGCGGTGAAGCCGTTGCCCTGCACGGTGGTGGTGGCGGATCCGGTGGTGCCGTAGGTGCCGCCGCCGGGCTTGGGGGTGCCGGCCGCGTTGTCGTAGACGATCACGACGTCACGGGGATCCTCCGAGGCGCCGATCCAGGTCGCCTCCGTGCGGGTGGTGTCGAGGGCGACCGTCTCCCGGTAGATCCCGGGGGCGAGAACCAGCGTCCGGCCGGTGCCGCTCGCGGCGGTCACAGCGGCCTGGACGGTGGTGAAGTCGCCGCGGCCGCCCTGGTCGACGTAGAGCGTCGTGGGGGTCAGGCGTGCGGACGGTGATCCGTATCGGCCGAACCGTGGGCAGGGGTGGTCGGCGGCCCGCGCGGGGAGGGCCGCGAGGCCGAGCGTGGCGGCGGCCCCGGCGCCCGCCACGAGGAAACCCCGTCTGGACAGGGGCAGTTGGACATGAGGCGAGGGCATACGGGTGCTCCTTCGCGGTGCGGCTCGTGAGAGGGGCCGGGGCGCCGAGTGCACCCCGGCCAGGGCTCAGCGCAGGCGGCCCGCGCCGGCGCAGTGGTCGACGATCCCGGGGACGGCCCGGGCCGGGTCGACCTCGGTCCGCAGCGTCGGCGTCCAGCCGGCGCCCGACTGGAGGATCTCGCCCGGCACTTGGGCGTTGTGGACGGCGATCAGGTCGGTGGGCTCACCGTTGACGTAGTTGTCGTCGGCGGTGAGCGGCGAGTCCTTCCACTTCTTCAGGATCAGACCGGCGCCCACTCCGTCCGGCAGCGTGAACGCGTTGTGCTCGGCGACGAGTTGGGACTCCATGCCGATGCCGTAGCTGTAGCCGTATCCGTCACCGGCCACGAAGTGGTTGTTGTAGGAGTCCACTTGGCCGAACCGCACCCGCGGCGCCCGCTCCACCAGGTTCGAGAACAGGTTGTGGTGGAAGGTGACCTTCAGATGCCCCCGGTCCACGGCGGCCGTGGAGGCACTGTCGCTGTTGCCGATGAGGATCGTCTTGTCGTGGTTCTCGAAGACGTTCCAGGAGGCGGTGACGTAGTCGGCGCCCTTGACGATGTCGAGCTCGCCGTCGTGCTGCTCGAAGATCCGCCCGTAGTAGTACGGCAGCGTGCTGTCCGGATGATCACCGTCGGTGAACGTGTTGTGATCCATCCACACATGCGTGGAGCCGTAGACCACCGCGGTGTCGTACTCGGAGTTCCAGTTGCCGTCGGCGGTGTCGGTCGGGTCCCACTGCGGGAAGCAGTCGAGCGGGCTCTCGAAGCTCAGGTTGCGGACGATGACGTTGTCGACGCCCTTGATCTGCAGGCTGGCGCCCTTGAAGCCGGCGTCCTTGCCGATGCCGACGATGGTGGTGTTGGCCGGGATCTTGGCCTCGACATAGGCGGTCTGGTTGGCCTCGGAGGCGCGGCGCAGCCCCTCCGGGCTGTCGTCGGGCTCACCGTCCAGGTTCTTGTCGCGCCCCCAGACGGCGGGGTCGTACGTCTTCAGATACGTGTCGAAGTCGTACCCGGGCGCGTCGAACGAGGCACAGCTCGGCCCGTCCGCGTCGATCGCCCCCTTGACTCTGATGATCTTCGGCGCGCTGCCCCCGTCGGCGAGGGCGGCCTTGAAGCCGGCCCAGTCGGTGACGGTGTAGACGTGGGCGGCATCGGCGGCGGCACCGCCGGTGGTCCCGGTCCCGTACGCCCCCCAGCCGTCACCGGCCCCGAGCGTCTGCCGCCCGAGATCCCGCACCTGGCCCTGAGCGGACGCCGCCCCCGTGACCCCCAGCACCAGGGCGGTGCACCCCATAACGGACGCTATGACGCGTCCATGACATTTCTGTGTACGCACTGTGCGGCTCTCCTTGGCTACGAGCCCGAAGCGCTGCTCGCCTCGGGCCAGGTGATCCAGGACTCCGGAATGTCCTCGTGCAACCGGACGACATCGCGCGGCGCGAGCACCCGCGTGCGCAGCAACTCCCGCGCCACGAGCCGGGCGACGGCGATCGCGCCGGGCGGATTGAAGTGCGTGTTGTCCTGCTCGGTGGCGGTCCAGTTGAAGTACTTCTTGGTCTCCTCGACCCCGAGCTCCTGCCACAACGCGAGCGACAACGCCTCGATGTCGAGCAACGCCACCCGCTCCTCCTGAGCGAGCGCACGCATGGCGGCCGGATACTCGCCATGGGTCGGCACGGCGTTGCCTTCGGCATCGAACCGACGGCGCTCGACGGGAGTGGCGAGCACGGGCCGAGCCCCGTGAGCACGCGCACCCCGGATGTACAGCCGCAGATAGTCCTGGTACGTCGACCAGGGCTCGGTGTACCGCGTCGGGTCCTCGCTCTTCTCGTCGTTGTGCGCGAACTGGATGAGAAGGAAGTCGCCGGGGCGGATCAGACCGAGAAGGGCATCAAGGCGCCCCTCATCGACGAAGCTCTTCGAACTACGGCCGTTCACCGCGTGATTGGCGACGGGCACCTCCTTGCGGAGGAAGAAGGGAAGCGCCATACCCCATCCGGTCTCGGGAGCGGCGTCGGCGTACTTCTGCGCGGCAGTCGAGTCACCGGCGATGTAGAGCGTGCGGTGGCGCTGCGCCGCCTGAGCGGCACCGGTGGCCGCGAGGGGGAGAGAAATGGCGCCGAGGGCGGCCAAGGAAACCTGTCTGCGGGTAAGGGACACGAACGTGTGCCTTTCAATGGGGATCCGGGAAACTCACCTAGGGGCGAGGGACCGTGTCGATGTGCGGCTCCGCCGCGCTGGCGCGACCAGCCACAAACCAACCGACAGTCCCCCGCCAACCGAAACCACCCGACCTCAGTGGTTCTTCTTCCAGTCCGCCTGAGCCTTGTCCAGCTGATCCGCCAGAGAATCCAGGAAGTCCTTCACACTCATCTTCCCGAGCAGCACCTTCTGGAAGTTCGGCTCGTTGTCGGCCTTGGAAATCGTGTTCCAGTCCGGCAGGTAGTACGGCAACTGCACAATCTTCGTACCGTCACCGTTCAACGCCTCGGCCGCCAGCTTCGTGGGCTCGGCCTTCTGGATCCACGCATCCTGCGCGGCCTCCGTGTTCGCCGGAATCTGCCCCGCGGACTCGTTGAACTTCGAGTTCTCCTCGTGCGACACCGCGAACTCGACGAACTTCCAGGCGGCCGACTTGTTCTTGCTCGACTTGAAGACACTCAACCCGTCCACCGGGTTGGAGATCTGCACCCGGGTCCCGTCGTCCTGCGTGGGATTCGGCAGCCCACGGAACTTGTCCGCGCCCAGCGCCTTCAGATGGTCCTGGTACGACCCGAGATTGTGAGAGAGCATCCCGATCGTGCCGCTGTCCCACTGGGCGACCATCTTGGTGAAGTCGTTGTTGACGTCGGCGGACGGCGTGTCCTTCTTGTACAGCGCGACGTACTTCTCCAACGCGGCGACGTTCTTCGGGTCGTTGACCGTCGTCTTGTCGCCGTTCCAGAACGAGGTGATCCCGCTCTGGCTGTACGCCGCGTCAAGGGCCGGCGCGATGGACCCCTCGCCGCCACGAATGGTGAACCCGAACTGGTTCTTGCTCTTGTCGGTGAGCTTGTCGGCGGCCTCGTAGAACTTCGTCCACGTGGTCGGCGCGTCCAGTCCGGCCTTCTTGAACAGATCGGTCCGGTACCACAGGGTGCCGTTGTTCGAGGAGGTCGGGATCTGGTACAGCTTGTCGCCGCCGCCCGCGGCCCTGCTGCTGTCCAGCAGGTTCTGGCTCAGCTTGCCGTTCAGCGAGCTCTTCGACAGCCGGCTGTCCAGCGGCTCCAGCGCTCCCTGGACCGCGACCTCGGCGAGCATCGCGGTGCCGACACCGCCGACGTCGGGCAGGCCGCCGCCCTGGATGGCGGTGTCGTACTTGGACTGGGCGCTCGCGGCGGGAATGCCGACGTACTTGACCTTGATATCCGGGTTCTTCTTCTCGAAGTCGGCGATGATCTCCTTCCAGATGTCGGTCCGGACACCGCCGTTGTTGTCCCAGAAGGTGATCTCCCCCTTGCCGGACCCCTCGTTGCCCTTGTCCCCCGCACTGCCGCTGCCGTTGTCGCCGCAGGCGGTGGCGGTCAGCGCGAGCACGGAACCCAGGGCGACGGCGACGGCGGCGCGCCTGCTTCTGCGGATACTGCTCTTCATTGATCGGCTCTCTTCTTCTGGATCCAACGGAGATATGGAGGTGTAGGGGGGGTCAGCGGCCGATGCGCGCCTGCGGACCGGCGAAGCGCTTCACCAGCGCCGGCACGGCGGCGGCCGGATCCAGCCGGTAGTGGTAGAAGTCCCGGGGACGAAAAGCGGCACCCCACTCGTCCGTCCGCCCGGTCGTGTTCCTCAGGATCGACCCGCGCTGCACCAACTCCGCGGTGGCGTCGGCCTGGTAGGGATGCTGGACCCCGTCGTAGTAGCTGTTCTCGATGACCATCTTGGTGTGACCGCGCGACCAGTTCCCGTACGTCCACACCGGGTCGCCGTCGGCCACCTGTGCCGAGAGGTAGTTGTTGTAGAGGTGGGCGTAGGCGCAGTTGTCGGCCGAGGGGTTGCGCTGCTTGGTCCCCGTGAACCAGTTGTGGTCGATGGTGACCTGGGTGATCACATTGGGCGTCCAGCCGATCCCGAACGCCTTGTTGTGGTTGCTGAACACGTTGTACGAGACGGTGATGTACTGGCTGTCCTTGCGCAGGTCGATCAACCCGTCGCCCATGTGGGTGAGCCGGTTGTGGTCGATCCAGACGTGGTCGACGGTGTCCAGCTGAATGGCGTCGAAGTCCTGTGTCTTGCCGTCCCAGTCGCCCTCGACGTACGAGTCACGGATCGTCAGATTGCGGATGATCACGTTGTGCGTAGCGGGGTTGAGATGCAGCTCCCCGTGCACGATCTCGCCGGTGTCGCCGACGCCGATGATGGTCTTGTCGGACCCGACGACGACGTTGGACCCGAAGGGTTCGACGGCTATCGACCCCGACACCCGTATCACGTAGGGCTCTTCGGCCGCCGCGTACTTGGCCAGCGAGGCCTGGTCGGTGACCGTCACCACCTTGCCGCCCGCGCCGCCCGTCGTGCCGCCGGCGAGCGAGGCGAAGCCGTGCGGCCGGTCCGTGAAACGGTCGGCCGATGCGATGGCGGCGCCCGAACTCCCCACCGGACTCGCGGCCTTGGCCTGCCCCACGGCCGCCAGGCAGAGCGCGGCCACCAAACCGATCACTGCGGCCAGGACCTTGCCTAATCCTGGCCTCGGTCTTGGCAAGCGCTTGCTATGAAGGTGCTGCGTCATTGCGGCTCCCAACAGGCGTACAGGTGCGGTGGGTTACGGCGGTGGGTTACAAGGAGTCGATCCTGAAGTGCGTGAAGGTTGCCGCGCCGGCGTGCCCCGATCCGGCGGGCGCGAGGCCGAAGAGGCCCAGCAGGGCGCCGACCCAGCGCCAGGGGGTGGCGGCGAAGACAAGACCGGACGAGCGCGGGCCATCTCCGGTGTCGCAGAAGAACCGGCACCGCGCCCCGGCCCCGATCTCGATCCGCAGCCGCACGCGCCCCTCCCGCGCGAGCCGCGGATGCTCGGCGTCCCGTTCCTGCTCGGCGACCGCCTCGGCGAACCGGTGCACGACATGCACCGTCCCGTCGGCGCCCCGCTGCAGCCCGATCCAGCTGAACGCGTCCCCCAGGACCGCGAGCCCGGCCCGCGCCCCCGGCTCCTCGCTGTGCAGGGTCAGCTCCACCTCGACCGCGGACGGCGTGCCGGGCAGCCGCTGAGTGAGGACGTTCGGGAGTTTTCGCAGGTCGTGGGCGTCGGCCGAGCGGACGCAGGCCAGCCTGAGCCCGTCTCCGGAGTGCTGAGTGGCCCAGCCGTCCTGCGGGTTGGCGGTCCAGCTCCACTGGCGGCCGAAGCGTCCGCCGGGGAAGTCGTCGTCGGTGGCGGGCGCGGCCGGCGGTTGCGGCGGCAGCTCGGGTCTCGGGTGTACGGCGACGGGGGCGCCGTCGTCGCCGAGCGCCGGCCAGCCGTCCGGGCCCCAGCGCATCGGCTGGAGGTGCACGACACGGCCGTAGGCGCCCCGCTGCTGGAAGTGCAGGAACCAGTCCTCGCCGGACGGGGTGCGCACCCAGCCGCCCTGGTGCGGTCCGTTGACGTCGGTGTCCTTCTGCTCCAGGACGACCTTCTCCTCGTACGGCCCGAAGAAGCCGCGTGAGCGAAAGGCCCCCTGCCAGCCGGTCTCGACTCCCCCTGCGGGCGCCAGAATCCAGAACCAGCCCTCGTGCCGGTAGAGCTTGGGGCCTTCGAGGGTGAACCAGCCGGGGATCCGGTCGCCGTCGACGATCACCTTGCCCTCGTCGAGAAGTGACGTCCCGTCAGGGTGCATACGGTGGCCGGTGAGGCGGTTCTTCACCCCGGACCGGGACTTGGCCCAGGCGTGCACGAGATAGGCGTCGCCGGTCTCCTCGTCCCACAGCGGGCAGGGGTCGATGAGGCCCTTGCCCGCCTCGACCAGGTGCGGGCGGGACCAAGGGCCGCGTATCTCAGGGGAGTTGACCTGGAAGATGCCCTGGTCGGGATCGCCCCAGAAGATCCAGAAGCGGTCGTCGTGATGGCGGAGCGAGGGTGCCCAGACGCCGCAGTCGTGGCGCGGGGACCTGAACTCGCCCGCGGGCTCCAGGCGCCCGAGGGCGTGGCCGACCAGGGTCCAGTTGACCAGGTCGCGGGAGTGCAGCAGGGGCAGGCCCGGGGCGCGGCCGAAACTGGACGCGGTGAGGTAGAAGTCGTCGCCGACGCGGAGGACGTCCGGGTCGGACCAGTCGGCGTCGAGGATCGGGTTCGTGTACGTCGTCACTGGCTCACCGCCTTGCGGACCAGGGCCGCGGCCTCGTTCCGGCCCAGTCGCCCGTCGGCGACCACGGTCACGAGGCGTCGTACGACGGTGTCGCCCGGCTCGATCGGGAGCCGTTCGGCGTGCGCCAACGACGAGCCCACGCCCGGGTATTCGGCGGTGCGGACGAACCACGGGTCCTTGCGGGTCTGATCCGTGGCGCCGGCGAAGACGAGCGTCCAGGTGGTGCCCGCGAGGGCGAGCCACGCGGCGCGGCTGCCGTGCACCTCGGGCTCGCCCTCGCGGTCCGGGGTGAAGACGTGCGGGGTGTCCTGCTCCTTGCGGACGCGCCAGAAGAAGCCGCCGTATGCGGCACCGGGGCGGCCGTTGGTGGCCGGACTGCCGATGGAGAGGGGGTCCGCCGTCACATTGGTGAGGGAGAAGGTGAAGTCCAACGCCCACGCGGCGTCGGTGAGTTCGGTGGCCGCCACCGTGCGGCGCTCGCGCAGCAGCTCGGCTCCCGAGGCCACCCAGCGCAGCTCCTCCACGAAGCCGTCGGGGTCACGGAGCTGGAAGGACGTGTGCCGCTGGGCGCCGTGGTTGTCCAGCTCGGTCGGCCCCTGGTCGCGGACGTAGGTCCGCCCGCCCCAGAAGTTGTGCCCCTCGACGTCGGGAACGGCGACACCGACGCCGAGGTGGTGCGTGTGGTCGGCGGGGCTCAGCTCGGTGACCGCCGTGCCGGCCAGAGTGGTGACGGGGTGCAGATAGGGGCGTGGGGAGAGCCGGGCGGGCAGTTCGGGCCGGGTGACGTAGCGGCCGACCGGGCGGCCCGCGACGCGCAGGACCGGCGAGTCGTTGGTCGTCATCAGGTGCTCACCTCTTTCGGTAGGGCCCAGGTGGCGCCGGACTCGGAGTAGAGGGCGAGGGTGTCGGCCGCGGCCGCCACGAGGGCGTCGATGCCGGGGACGACCCTGCGGTCCTCGTCGGGGACCAGATGCCAGGCCCCGGACGGCAGCGGGGTCGGGTCGGGGGCCAGTCGAATCGCTTCAACAACCCTCATGAATGCGCCGGTCGAGGCAGGAGTGACCAGCAGCTCGGCGCTGTCGGTGAGGTGGTCGACCAGGTTCTCCAGCAGGTCGGTGCGCCCGTACTCGTACTCCTCCGGGCCGTGGTCGGCCCGCTGGAGCAGGACGCGGTCCTGCTTGTACCAGAAGGTGATCCGGCCCTTGGTCCCGTGGACGAGGAGGTAGGGCTCGTCCGGGCGCTCGGCGCAGAGGGTCGCGGCGACGGTGACCTGGCGGTCCTGCGCGGTGGAGACGCGGACGCAGGAGGTGTCGTCGGACTCGATGTCGTTGGCGCGCAGCAGCTCCAGCTCGACGTCGGTGACGTCCTCCGCGTGCGTGGAGCCGTTCAGCGCCAGGCCGGTGGCGACGGCGTGGGCGAGCGGGTTGGTCAGCACCCCGTCGATCACGTCGACGCCGTTCAGACGCCGCTTGCCGGCCCAGGGCGCACGGCGGAAGTAGGCCTCCCCCCGTGCCCAGGCCCCGGCTCCGCCGATCCCCACGACCTCGCCGACGGCGCCCTCTGCGACCATCTCGCGGATCGCCGGCACGGCGTGCGAGCCCAGCGACTGGAACCCGATCTGGCAGGCCACGCCCGCCTCCGCGACCCCGTCGGCCATCCGGCGGAACTCGGCGTACGAAGGCGCGGGCGGCTTCTCCAGCAGGAGGTGCACTCCCCTCGCCGCCGCCTCCAGCGCGAGGTCCGTGTGCGTCGGGATCGGCGTGCAGATCACCGCGATCCGCGCGCCGGTCGAGTCGAGAAGGGCCCCGAAGTCGGCGGACTGCTCGGGCGTGCCGAGGCCGTCGGGGATCTCGCCCCTGCCCAGCGGGGTCAGCTCGCAGATGCCCGCCAGCCGGACGATGCCCTTGTCCTGGAGCCGGCGGATGTTGTCGAGGTGCCAGCGGCCGTGGCCCCGCCCGCCCACCAGGACGATGTCGATACCCGTGGAGCTCATGGGATCCTCCCCGCGCCCGCGCCGTGCGCCACCTCTCGGTCGGCCGCCCCGGCGCTGTCGATCTTTCCGTGGAGGGTGGGCGTCCAGCCGACGTCGGCGGTGAGATCGCGCTCGCTGCCGGAGTTGTAGGCGTCGTAGATGGCCAGGAGGTCGACCGGCCAGCCGTTGAAGAGGGTGCCGGACTGGTGGAGGGCGGTGCCGTTCCAGCTCTTCACCAGGTCGGCGACCTCGACATGGTTCGGGGTGTGGAAGGCGTTGTTCTCGGCGTAGACGGCGGACTCGGTCGACACGCCGAGCGAGTAGCGGTACTCGCTGCCCTCGGGGACGACGTACCGGTTGTCGTAGACGTGCACCTGCCCGAAGCGGACGCGGGGTGCGCGCTGGACGACCGACTCGAACTGGTTGTGGTGCAGGGTCACGCGCAGCTTGCCGCGGTCCCCCGTCGCCGAGTCGCTGTTGCCGATGAGCATCGCCTTGTCGTGGTCCTGGAAGCGGCTCCAGGAGACGGTGACCAGGTCCGAGCCGTTGGTGATGTCCAACAGTCCGTCGTGGCGGAGGTAGTTGCGGCCGAAGTAGGTCGGCTCCTTCGCGTCCGGGTGGCCCCTGTCGGAGGCCGTGATGTGGTCGACCCATACATGCGTCGCGCCGAGCAGCGAGATCGTGTCGTACGACGTCTTCCAGTCGCCGAGACCGCCGGTGTTGGGCTGCCAGACGGGGAAACAGTCGTAGGCGTCACGCAGGTCGAGATTGCGGATGATGACATTGTCGGCGTTCTTGACCTGGAGGTTCGCGCCCTTGAGGACCGCCGAGTCGCCGAGCCCGACGATCGTCGTGTTGGAGCCGACCGGCAGTACGACCCGCTCGGCCTGCTGGGCCGCCGAGGCCTGGCGGGCGTCCTCCTGCGCGCCGCTGGGCTTGGCGGAGCCCCAGGTGCGGGGGTCGTAGGCGCCGAGGTACTTCTTGAGGCTGTAGCCGTCGGTGGCGTAGTCGTCGCAGTCCAGGTGGTGGCCGTCGTCGTCCGTGTCGGCGTCGACGGTCCCCGCGATCTTGATGATCTTCGGGGTGTCGCTGCCGCCGTCGAGGGCGCGGACGAGACCGGCGCGGTCGGTGACCGTGTAGACGTGCGCGTCGTCCGCGGCCGATCCGCCCGTGGTGCCGGTGCCGTAGGCGGCCCAGCCGTCGTCGGAGGCGAGGGTGTCGCGGCCGATGTCGCGGGACTGGGCGTGGGCCGGGACACAGAGCAGCCCCAACACAGCGATGGCCACGGCGATCTGACGGAGTCTCATCCCTTCACCGCCCCCGCGCTGAACCCGGTGATCAGCCACTTCTGGATGAAGGCGAAGACGATCACGACGGGTACGGCCGCGATGATGCCGCCCGCGGCGAGCGCGCCGAGGTCGACGCTGTCCGCGCTCATCAGGGTGTTGAGGCCGACCGGGATGGTCTGCTTGCTCTGGTCGCTCAGGAACATCAGGGCGAACAGGAAGTGGTTCCAGGCATGCACGAACGCGAAGGAGCCGACGGCGATCAACCCGGGCCGCAACAGCGGGAGTACGACGATCCGGAAGGCGGTGAAGCGATTGCAGCCGTCGACCCAGGCGGCCTCTTCGAGGGAGTACGGCACGTTCCGGATGAAGCCGCTGATCAGGATCATCGACAGCGGCAGCTGGAAGACGGTCTCGGCGATGACGACACTGGCCAGCGAGTTGATCATCCGCAGGTTGGCGAAGATCTCGAAGAGCGGCACCAGGAGCAGCGCGCCCGGCACGAACTGCGTGCAGAGCAGGGCCAGCATGAAGACCTTCTTGATCCGGAAGTTGAACCGGGCGAGGGCGTAGCCGCCGGCCAGCGCGACCACGGTCGTCATCACCAGGGTCGCGATGCCGACGAGCACGCTGTTCTGGAAGTAGGTGCCGAACGCCCGCTCGTTCCAGACCTTTTCGAAGTGGTCGAAGGTCATCGGCCAGGGCACGAGGGAGGTCGAGCCGGGCCGGCGCAGGGCGAAGAGGAGGATCCAGTAGAAGGGGATCAGGGTGAAGACGAGGTAGATCGAGAGGGGGAGGTAGATGTGCCGGCGGGGGACCTCGTCCCAGGCGCGGCGCTTCTTCCTCGGACGGGCGGGCTCGGTGGCCACGCGCTCGGGCGCGGGTGCGATCTCGGTGATCACTTCTCCTCACCTCCGAACTTGCTCAGCCGCAGATAGACCATCGAGCAGAAGAGCAGGATCACGAACGCCACCGTGGTCAGGGCCGACGCGTAGCCGAAGTTGTGGGCGTCCACGCTGGTGTTGGCGATGTACAGGGGAAGGGTGGTCGTCTCGCCGGCCGGCCCACCGCCGGTGAGGGTGTAGAGCAGGTCGACGTTGTTGAACTCCCAGACCGCGCGCAGCAGCGTCGACAGGACGATGGCGTCCTTCAGATGCGGCAGGGTGATGTGCCAGAACTGCTTGATGCGGCTGGCCCCGTCGACCTCGGCGGCCTCGTACAGGTCCTTCGAGACGGACTGGAGGTCGGCGAGGATGAGGATCGCGAAGAAGGGGACACCGCGCCAGAGGTCGGCGACTATGGCTGCCGGAAAGACGGTCGAGGTGTCGGAGAGCCAACTCGTGCCGTAGGACCCTATGCCGGCGTCCGCGAGGTAACGGGTGATGCCCGTCTGGGAGTTGTAGAGCAGCACCCAGATGGCGGAGGTCAGCACGCCGGAGACGGCCCACGGGGAGAAGACCAGCGCGCGACCCAACGCCCGCCCGACGAAGGTCTGGTTGACGATCAGCGCGAGCGCGAGACCGAAGAGCAGCTGCAGTCCGACCTCGACGACGACCCACTTCGCGCTGAAGGTCAGCGTGTCCCAGAACTGGGTGTCCTTGGTGAAGATCTGGACGAAGTTGTCGAAGCCCGCGAAGCCGTTCCGCCACGGCTTGGTGGGGTTGAAGTTCTGCAGGCTGTAGTAGAAGACACTGATCACCGGGTAGGCGATGAAACCCAGCATCAGCAGGGCCGCCGGCGCGATCAGCAGGTACGGCAGCCTGCGCGGCGTGGCGGAGGCACGGCGTCGCCGGGGTGGCGCGGGCGGTTTCGCCACGGCTGCGGCTTGGGCCATGACTGTTCTCCGTTCTCGGTACGTCGTGCGTGCTCGTGCGTGCGTCGTACAGGAAGCGCTTTCTCCTGGTGCAGGGGTGTGCAAGGTCGTGCGGTGGCGGTCAGCCCGCGTAGGGGTCCTGCACCTTGCCCGGACGGGCCAGGAACTCGAAGTCGCAGCCGGTGTCGGCCTGGGTGATCTGCTCGTTGTAGAGCGCGCCGTAGCCGCGCTCGTAACGGGTGGGCGGCGGCACCCAGTCCGCCCTGCGCCGCTCCAACTCACCGTCGTCCACGTTGAGTTGAAGGGTCCGTGCCTCGACGTCCAGGGTGATCGAGTCCCCCGTGCGGACGAGGGCGAGCGGCCCGCCGATGTACGACTCCGGCGCGATGTGCAGCACGCACGCCCCGTAACTCGTGCCGCTCATCCGGGCGTCGGAGATCCGCACCATGTCCCGCACACCCTGCTTCAGCAGATGGTCCGGGATGGGCAGCATCCCGTACTCGGGCATGCCGGGGCCGCCCTTGGGACCGGCGTTGCGCAGCACCAGCACACTGTCGGCGGTGATGTTCAACTCGGGGTCGCTGATGGTGCGTTGCATGCTCTTGTAATCGTCGAAGACGACCGCGGGACCGGTGTGCTTGAGCAGGTGCGGCTCGGCGGCGATGTGCTTGATGACCGCACCGTCCGGGCAGAGGTTGCCGCGCAGGACGGCGACCCCGCCCTCGCCGGCGACCGGGTTGTCGCGGGTGCGGATGACGTCGTCGTCGTGGACGACGGCGCCCTCGACCTGCTCCCCCAGCGTGCCGTTGACGGTCCGCCGGTCCAGGTGCAGCAGGTCGGTGATCCGCGAGAGGAAGGCGGGCAGGCCGCCGGCGAAGTAGAAGTCCTCCATGAGGTACGTCTGTCCGCCGGGCCGTACGTTGGCCAGCACCGGGACGGTACGGGCGATACGGTCGAAGTCGTCGAGGGTGAGGGTCACTTGGCAGCGCCCCGCCATCGCGATCAGGTGGATCACGGCGTTGGTGGAGCCGCCGAGCCCGAGCACCGTGGTGACGGCGTCCTCGAAGGCCTCGCGGGTGAGGATCTCCGACGGCTTCAGCCCGGTCCAGGCGAGTTCCACGGCACGGCGCCCGGAGGCGGCGGCCATCCGCTCGTGCCCCGAGTCGACGGCGGGAATCGAGGAGGCGCCCGGCAGGGTCATGCCGAGTACCTCCGCCGCCGCGGTCATCGTGGAGGCCGTGCCCATGGTCATGCAGTGACCGGGCGAACGCGCCAACCCGCCCTGGAGCTCCCGCAGTTCGCAGTCCGTCAGGTTGCCCGCGCGGTGCTCGTCCCAGTACTTCCACATGTCGGTGCCGGACCCGAGGGTCTCACCGCGCCAGTGCCCCGGCAGCATCGGCCCCGCGGGCACGAAGATTGACGGTACGTCAGCCGAGGCGGCGCCCATCAGCAGCGCCGGCGTCGACTTGTCGCAGCCCCCGAGCAGCACCGCCGCGTCGACCGGGTACGACCGCAGCAGTTCCTCCGTCTCCATCGCGAGCAGGTTGCGGTAGAGCATCGGGGTCGGCTTCTGGTACGTCTCCGAGAGCGTGGCGACCGGGAACTCGAGCGGGAAGCCCCCGGCCTGCCACACTCCCCGCTTGACCGCCTCGGCGCGCTCGCGCAGATGGACGTGGCAGGGGTTGATGTCGGACCAGGTGTTGAGGACGGCGATCACCGGGCGGCCCCGGTACTCCTCCGCCTCGTAACCCAGCTGCCGCATACGGGCGTTGTGCGACCAGGTGCGCAGCTGGCCCTCGGTGCCGTACCACTGGTGGCTTCTGAGTTCCTCGGGACGCTTTCTTCCGACGCGCTCGTTCATATCGACCACCCGGCGGCTATCGCGGCGACCTCGGCCCGCTCGTCCTCGGGCAGCGTCCTGCTCGGCGGCCGGACGTCGCGGCGGCACAGGCCGAGGGAGGCGAGGGCCTCCTTGACGACGGTGACGTTGTTGGCGGAGCCGTTGGCGGCGCGCAGTTCCTCGAAGCGGCGGATCTGCTCCCAGACCTTCATGGCGGCCGGGTAGTCGCCGGATCGAAGCGCTTCGATCATATTCAGCGAAACGGACGGGGCGACGTTCACGAGTCCGGAGGTGAAGCCGGTGGCGCCCGCGGAGAAGTAGGAGGGGGCGTACGGCTCCGCGAGGCCCGCCACCCACACGAAGCGGTCGAGGCCCGCGTCCCGGGCGAAGGCGGCGAACTTGGCGGCGTCCGGGACGGCGTACTTGACGCCGATGACGTTCGGACAGGCGTCGGCGAGTTCGGCGAGCCGGTCACCGGGCAGCTGGGCGTTGCGGATGTACGGGACGACGCCCAGCTCGGGGACGGACTCGGCGATGGCGCGGTGGTAGTCGACCCAGCCGGCCTGGGAGACGTACGGGTGGACGGGCTGGTGGACCATCACCATCCGGGCGCCGAGTTCGCGGGCGTGCCGGGCGGAGGCGACGGCGGTCGGAACGTCGTGTCCGACACCGACGAGGACGACCGCTCGATCGCCGGTCTCGTCGATGGTCGACTCGGTGACCAGGCGGCGCTCTTCGGGAGTGAGGGCGTAGAACTCACCGGTGTTCCCGTTGGGCGTGAGGGTGCGGACCCCGCCTTCGAGCAGGCGACGCAGCAGAGCCCGGTGGGCCTGCTGGTCGACGGTGCCGTCCTCGGCGAACGGAGTCACCGGGATCGCCACCACGTCGGCCAGGGCCGCCCGCTGGGTCTCGAACGTGGCGCTGCTCATGCCTGACCTTCCTGTTCCGGCGCCTCGGGGAACGCCCGCTGGACGAAGGACGCGATATGGGCGTGGAGCGCGCGTGCGGCCCCGTCCGAGTCGCCCTCCAGGGCGAGCCGCAGAATCTCGCGGTGCTCGGCGGCCTCCCGTTCCCAGGAGGGGTTGGCGGCCCAGGCGACGGCGGAGACGAGAGCGGCCTGGTCGCGGACCTCGTCGAGCATCCGGCCGAGCAGCGGGTTGCCGCACGGCACATAGAGGGCGCGATGGAACTCCCGGTTGGCGAGGGACCGTTCGGCGGTGTCGCTCGCGTCGTCGGCGCGGGTCAGCGCGTCACGCGCGGCGTCGAGGGAGGCGCCGCGCCGCACCGAGCGCCTGAGCGCCTCGGGCTCCAGCAGCAGCCGTACGTCGTAGACCTCGCGCGCCATGTCCGCGTCCACCATGCGCACCGTGACGCCCTTGTACTGGCTCATCACGACGAGCCCGGTACCGGCCAGGGTCTTGAGCGCCTCCCGCACGGGGGTCTTGGAGACCCCGAACTGCGCGGCGAGCTCGGTCTCGACCAGAGCCTGACCCGGCGTCAACTGCCCGGTGAGGATGCGGTGTTTGATCGCGTCCAGCACGTACTGCGTGCGGGACGGGATCGGCGTGGGCACAGAGGTCATACGGCCCTCTCGATGTCGCGTATCTGATCTCGCGTATCGCGTCTCATATATGACGTACGAAGTACGACGCGTTGAAGGTAGGAGGGGGCGGATGTTTCGTCAATGCTTCTGACAAAGGAAGTTCGGGTGGCGGGTGGGTTCAAAGGCGCGTTGCCGGCACGGGTGGTTCAGACGGTCCTGGTCACACCCTCGTACGCCGTGGGCCCCACATGGGTGATCACCGTCGGACTCACAGAGGAACAGACGGGGAGGGGGCTGTCGGGGTGAGGCCGCCATGGGCGAACGCATGGAAGGCGAGATCAGATCGGCGTCGTGGTCGGCGTGCGGTGCCCGCACGGACGCACGCCCCGGAACATCGCGCCCGGCCGTCGGCTTACGGCTTCCAGCCCGGGTCCCGACCGCTCAGCCCCACCGCCCGGTCCAGCAACGGCGCACCCTCCGGCACCGGCACCACCGGCCCGAAGATGCCACCACCCCTGCTCGGGTCCTGGGCCGCCACGTACAGGAAGTCGTGCGACATCTGAAGCGCGGCCGGGTCGGGGACGTACTCCTGGCCGGTGGCCCGGGCCAGGTCCCAGCCGTGGATGACCAGTTCGTCGACGGCGACGGCGCCCGCGACCTCGCCCGGCAGGTCGATGCCGCCGGCCCTGGTCATGCCGGTCCAGGCGGCCGGGTCACGCCAGGCGTCGGCCAGTTCGCCGAGCACCTTGGGGAGTACCTCGCGCCAGTCGGGGTCCAGGTCGGTGGCGGCGGCGTCCGGCGCCGTGGCGGTCATGACGCCCAGGTCCTTGCGGGCGGCGTCACGGAACGCGACGGACAGGCCGAGCAGATGGCCCAGCATCTTGCGCACCGCGCAGTCGGGGCAGGGCGTCTCCGCCGTCAGTCGGTCGTCGCGCACGCCCTTAGCGAGCCCCGCGATGACGCGTGTCTGTGGTCCGAGGTCGAGCTTCGCGTCGGTCATTCACCGCTCCTCACAGTTCTGTGTCCGAGAGGTGGACCGACGCGGCCCCCGAAACTCATCGCACCGTCGTCACACCGCGCGCTCCTCCTCGACCGGAGCAGCCACCTCGGAGGCGACGCCGCTCTCGCCGCCCTCTTCCCGCTGCTTCCGCAGAGCCAGCTCCCTCGCCGTCTTCTCCGAGTGCAGCCTCATCTCCGCCTCTGTCCGCAGATCGAACACCGTCGTCGCCTCCTTCGACTCTCCAGCACGTCTCTTTGCCTTCACTTTACCTGACGGCCCGGGGCCGCGTCGAGATCGTTTTCCCGTCCCGCTCAAGGAGTCGGCTTGCCGTTCACCCTGTTTCCAAGGCACCTGCCCGATCCCCACACCCCCGCCTTAGGCCCACGATGACCAGGCATGACGACAACGACCTGGCCGCCGGCACGCGTCCTGCGCCATCGCAACGCGGCCCTGTATCTGGCCGCCCTCGTGGTCTCCGGCTTCGGCACCTCCGCGCTGTGGCTGGCGTCCGGGGTGTGGGTGAAGGACCTCACCGGCTCGAACGGCCTCGCCGCGCTGTGCATGCTCGCCCTGTGGGCACCGACCCTGTGCGGCCCCGCACTGGGCACCCTCGCCGACCGCACCCGCCGCAAACCCCTGCTGATCACGTGCAACCTGCTGCCCGCGGCCCTGCTGCTGACCCTCCCGGCCGTCGACTCCCCCGGCCGGCTGTGGCTCCTCTTCGCCGTGCTGTTCCTGTACGGCGCCGCCTCGGTCGTGGACTCGGCGGCCGAGTCCGCCCTCGTCGCCGCCGTACTCCCCCCGGAGCTGCTCGGGGACTTCAACGGGCTGCGCACCACCGTCCGCGAGGGCATGAAGCTGCTGGCCCCCCTGGCGGGCGCGGGCCTGTACGCGGCGTACGGCGGCCCGAGCGTGGCCCTGCTGGACGCGGCCACCTTCCTGTGCGCGGCCGGGCTGTACGCGTGCGTGCGGGTGCGCGAGGAGCGGCCGGAGCTGGCCACACGCGCGTGGCGTGCGCAGACCGCCGAGGGCGCGCGCTTCCTGTGGCGGCATCCCGGGCTGCGCCCGCTGGTGAGGGCGGGCGGCGCGACGATGCTCTTCACGGGTGTGTGCGGGGCAATGATCTACGCCGTCGTCGCGGGCCTCGGACACTCCCCCGCGTACACGGGCACGTTCTACGCCGTCCAGGGCGCCGGTTCGGTGGTCATCGGGCTGGCCTCGGGGCCCGCCCTGCGACGGTTGGGGGAACGCCGGTTCGCCGCGTACGGGATCGCCCTCACGGCCCTCGCGGTGGCCGGACGGGCTCTCCCGTACGACGCCGTGGTGCTGGCCTGCGGCCTGGCGAGCGGGGCGGGGCTGCCGTGTGTGCTGATCGCCGCCATGACGGCCGTGCAGCGCGGGACACCGGACGCGCTGCTCGGCCGGGTCAGCGCGTCGGCCGACACACTGATCTTCGCGCCGAACGTGCTGGGCCTCGCCCTGGGCGCGGGCCTGGTCGAACTCACCGACTACCGCCCGCTGTTGCTCGTCCTCGGCGTGGCCCTGCTGGCGACGGCCGCCCCGCTGCTTCAGAGCCCGGCGAGCGCCGAGCGCACCGCCTCCAGGTCGCCGTCGGACGCCAACCCGGCGTGATACAGCCGCAGTTCGGTGGCCCCGAGCTCCCGGGCCGCCGCAGCGTCCGCGGCCAGCGTGTCCGGGCTGCCGCCCATGCCCGCGATCACCGGGAAGTTGGCGGCGACGACCGCGCCCTCGCGGCCCTGCTCGGCGAAGGGCGTCAGCAGGCCGGGGCCGCCGGCGCAGGGCACGACCACGCCGTCGGCGACGGAGAGGATGTGCGCGGGGTCGACGCCCGGGTTGGCGCCGACATGGTGGGTCACCGGGTCGGCGTGCAGCAGCACCTGGAAGCCCTCGGGGGCCGCCTCGCGCACCGCGCGCACCGCCGCCTCCTGGAGCGTGCGGGCGGTCTCGTCGCGCCACGCGCGCGTGGCCGCCGCCGTCGCCTCGCCGAGCAGCTTCTCGACCCCGGCCCACTCCCCGTCGCCGGGCGCGCCCTGCCACAGCGGCTCCAGCGCGTCACGTACAGCGGCGGCCAACCGGTCGGCGTCCAGGCCCTGTTCGCCGTAGCCCGCCCGGCAGGCGGCGCAGAAACAGAGCGCCATCAGGTACATCCCGGCGTCGCCGAGGCCGACCCCACCGGTCTTGTCGTGGGCGTGCAGGTGCTGGAGGCCGTACCAGCCGAGGGACTCCAGCTCGGTGCCGTGGGCCCCGGGCCGTACGGCCGCCTCGGCGGCGAGGTCGATCAGGTACGCGCGCGTGGCGGGCTGGGCGATGCAGGGGGCCCAGGGGTAGCGGTCGCCGTAGGCGTTGACGACCGAGGTGTCCGGACGGTCGGCGCCCAGGCGGGAGTTGTGCGCGAGGACGACCCAGGTGTGCACCTCCAGGCCGGCGTCCGCGAGGGCCGCCGCGGCCTCGCCGTAGGCGTCGCCGGGCGCCCAGTCGCCGGCCGCGTACGGGCGCAGCTCACGACCCTCCCAGCGCGCGTCCGTCGGGTACAGCACGGCGGCGTGCTCGGCCGTGACGATGCGATGACGAGGGTGACGGGGCGTCAACGCGCGCGTGGAGTGATACGCGGCGGCCAGCGTCACCTGCTGGACGCCGAGCGCGGCGATGCGTCCCGCGGCCTCCGGGTCCCCGATGACGTCCCAGGGGTAGACGAACGTCGACGCCTTCACTTGCCGTCCTCCAACAGCGCGTACCCGCGCTCGATCAGCTGAGCGAGCTGCTTCACATGATCCTCGGTCGGTTCGTGCAGCGGCGGCCGGACCTCCCCGACGTCCAGTCCGCGCAGTCGTACGGCCGCCTTGACCAGGGAGACGGCGTATCCGCGGCCCTGCGCGCGCAGTTCGACGAACGGCCGGTAGAAGCCGTCCAGGAGGCGGTGGGCGGTGGTGTCGTCACCGGTCCTGAGGGCCTCGTAGAAGGCCAGCGCGATCTCCGGGGCGAAGCAGAACACGGCGGAGGAGTAGAGCGGGACGCCGACGGCGCGGTACGCGAGCTGGGTCTGCTCGGCGGTCGGCAGGCCGTTGAAGTAGAGGAACTCGCCCGGGACTTCGGTGCGTACGGCGCTGACGATGCGCTGCATGAGGTCGAGGTCGCCGAGGCCGTCCTTGAAGCCGATGACGCCGTCCGTGCGGGCGAGTTCGACGACGGTCTCCGGGGTGAACACGGCGTTGTCGCGCTGGTAGACGATCATCGGCAGCGCGGTCGCTGCGGCCACCTCCCGGTAGTGCCGCAGCAGCCCCTCCTGGCCGGCGACCACGAGGTACGGCGGCATGGCGAGCAGCCCGTCCGCACCGGCGGCCTCGGCCACGCGCGCGTACCGCACGGCGAGCGCGGTGCCGTACCCGGCGCCCGCGACGACCGGCACCCGCCCGTCCGCCGCCTCCACGGCCACCCGTAGGCACGCCTCGAACTCCTCGGGCGTGAGCGCGTGGAACTCGCCGGTGCCGCAGCAGGCGAACACCGCGGCGGCCCCGGCCTCGACCCCGCGGCGCACATGGGTGCGGTACACGTCGAGGGCGAGCGAGCCGTCGGGGCCGTAGGCGGTGACGGGGAAGAACAGCGGCCCGCTGGGGATGCCGAGTCGAGCGGCGAGGTCGGCAGGCGTCACAGGCTCTCCCTAGAACGAGGACGGAAACGTGCAGGCTTCTGATCGAAGTTTATGTTTATGAACATGGACTGCGCCACCCTTGACGAGTCAGGGAAGTGATCCTTACTTTGTCCATGAATGTGAATGCCGTGCGCGCACATGGCCATCGACCCAAGGAGACCCGCGGATGCCAGCCCCCCGCACCGTTCTGCTCACCGGCGCCGCCGGCGGGCTCGGCACCCTGATGCGGAACCTGCTCCCCGCCTTCGGCTACGAGCTGCGCCTCCTCGACCTGCGCCCCATCGAGGGCGACCCGGACGCGATCACCGCGGACCTCGCCGACAAGAAGGCCCTGCGCGAGGCCGTGCGGGGCGTCGACGCGATCCTCCACCTCGCCGGCATCTCCCTGGAAGCCCCCTTCGAGAAGATCCTCAAGGCGAACATCGAGGGCACCTACAACCTGTACGAGGCCGCCCGCGAGGAGGGCGTGCCCCGGATCGTCTTCGCCTCCTCCAACCACGCGGTCGGCTTCACCCCGCGCCCCCAGGGCACCGACCCGCTGATCCCGGTCGACACCCCGCGCCGCCCGGACACCTTCTACGGCCTGTCCAAGTCCTTCGGCGAGGACCTCGCCCAGCTCTACTGGGACAAGCACGGTCTGGAGACGGTCTCCGTCCGCATCGGCTCCTGCTTCCCGGAGCCCAGCAGCGTGCGCATGCTGTCGGTGTGGATGAGCCCGTCCGACGGCGCCCGCCTCTTCCACGCGGCCCTGACCGCGGAGCACGTCGGCCACACGGTCGTCTACGGCTCCTCCGCCAACACCCGCCTCTGGTGGGACCTGTCGACCGCGCGCGCCCTCGGCTACGAGCCGCGGGACGACTCCGAGCCGTACGCCGAGAAGCTGATCGCCGAGCAGGGCGAGCTGGAGCCGGACAACATCGCGCACGCCTACCTGGGCGGCGCCTTCGTGAGCGACCCGCCGATCTGGCCGTACTGACCGGCTGGATCTCACGGCGGGCGGGCACCGAACGGGCCCGCCCGCCGCCGTATTCGGGCACCGCCCGTGCCCGATCCCACGCCCTCTTCCCCAGCCGCGCAGGTCCGAGGCGGGCACTCCGCTCCGCAAACGGGCGCATACGGGCAGCATCGGTCCTGCAACAGGCCTGGTCAGTGCCGGACACCGGTTGTAGAAATTCCTGCATGGGCCCCACCTGGCCCGAACGGGCAGCGCAGCAGGGAAGCGGGTGACGGCGATGACGGCGAACACCGCGAAGACGGCGGAAGACCGCCAGCGGCTTATCGTGCAGGCCGCGCGCGCCACCGGCGCGGTCGACGTCACCGCGCTCGCCGACGAGCTGGGCGTGGCCAAGGAGACCGTACGACGGGATCTGCGCGCCCTGGAGGACCACGGGCTGATCCGCCGCACCCATGGCGGGGCCTATCCCGTGGAGAGCGCCGGCTTCGAGACGACGCTCGCCTTCCGTGCCACCAGCCACGTACCCGAGAAACGCCGGATCGCGGCCGCCGCGGCCGAGCAGCTCGGGGACGCCGAGACCGTCTTCGTCGACGAGGGCTTCACCCCGCAGCTCATCGCCGAGGCACTGCCCCGGGACCGGCCGCTGACCGTGGTCACCGCGTCCCTGCCGGTCGCCGGCGCACTCGCCGAGGCCGACACGGTCTCGGTACTCCTGCTCGGCGGCCGGGTCCGCCCCGGCACGCTGGCCACCGTCGACCACTGGACGACCAGGATGCTGGCCGGTTTCGTCCTCGACCTCGCCTACATCGGCGCCAACGGCATCTCCCGCGAGCACGGCCTGACCACTCCCGACCCGGCCGTGAGCGAGGTCAAGGCACAGGCGATGCGGGCCGCGCGCCGCACGGTCTTCGCGGGCGTGCACACCAAGTTCGGCGCGGTCAGCTTCTGCCGGTTCGCGGAGATCGGCGCGCTGGAGACGATCGTCACCAGCACCCTGCTCCCGTCGGCCGAGGCCCACCGCTACTCACTGCTGGGGCCACAGGTCATCCGCGTCTGACCTTCCCGACCGGCCTCTTCCGCTGGGCACTTCCACGCCACGTCGCGCCCTTAATCCCCCCATATGTTCAGGAGCGATCCATGCGAACCCAGAGCCGACGACGGCCACCGCGAGCCACGCTCGCCCTGGCCGCCGCAGGGACGCTGCTCGCCCCGCTGCTCTCCGGCTGTTGGGTCGGGGCGGGCGGGTCCGGTTCCGGCGGCAACTCCGTCAACGTGTTGATGGTCAACAACCCGCAGATGGTGGAGCTGCAGAAACTCACCAAGGCGCACTTCACCAAGGAGACCGGCATCAAGGTGAACTTCACCGTGCTGCCGGAGAACGACGTCCGCGACAAGATCAGCCAGGACTTCGCCAACCAGGCAGGCCAGTACGACGTGGCGACGCTCTCCAACTACGAGATACCGATCTACGCCAAGAACGGCTGGCTGAAGGAGATGAACTCGTACGTCGCCAAGGACCCGTCGTACGACGAACAGGACGTCCTCAAACCGATGCGGCAGTCCCTGACGGCCGACGACGGGAAGCTCTACGGGCAGCCGTTCTACGGCGAGTCGTCGTTCCTGATGTACCGCAAGGACGTGTTCGCCGAGAAGCACCTGACCATGCCGGCCCACCCCACCTGGGAGCAGGTCGCCGACCTGGCCGCCAAGGTCGACGGCGCCAAGCCCGGTATGCGCGGTATCTGTCTGCGCGGCCTGCCCGGCTGGGGCGAGGTCATGGCGCCGCTCACCACGGTCGTCAACACCTTCGGCGGCACCTGGTTCACCAAGGACTGGAAGGCCCGGCTCGACGCCCCCGCCTTCGAGAAGGCGACGAAGTTCTATGTCGACCTGGTCCGCAGGCACGGCGAGTCCGGCGCCGCCCAGTCCGGCTTCGCCGAGTGCCTCAACAACATGACCCAGGGCAAGGTCGCCATGTGGTACGACGCCACGTCCGCGGCCGGCTCACTGGAGGCGAGCGGCTCCCCCGTCAAGGGCAAGCTCGCCTACGCCCCCGCGCCCGTCGAGAAGACCGACTCCTCCGGCTGGCTCTACACCTGGGCCTGGGGCATCCAGAAGGCGTCCCACAACTCCGACAAGGCCTGGAAGTTCGTCTCCTGGGCGTCCAGCAAGCAGTACGAGCAGCTGGTCGGCGAGACCAGCGGCTGGCCCAACGTGCCCGCGGGCAAGCGCGCGTCGACGTACGCGAACGCCGACTACCGCAAGTCGGCCGCGGCCTTCCAGGAGATGACCAAGGAGGCCATCGAGGAGGCCAGGCCCCATGACCCGGGGGTGCAGCCGCGCCCCGCGCCCGGCATCCAGTTCGTCGGCATCCCCGAGTTCACCGATCTCGGCACCAAGGTCTCCCAGGAGATCAGTGCCGCCATCGCCGGGCGCCAGTCCGTCGACTCGGCGCTGAAGAAGTCCCAGCAGCTCGCCGAGAAGATCTCGAAGGAGTACGAGGGACGATGACCGCGACAACGACGGCCCCGATGGCCGCGACATCCGTACGCAGCACGCCCCGGCCCTCCGCCCGGCTGCGCGCCTGGGCCACCCGCGCCCCGCTGCTGCCCGCCCTGGCCTTCATGATCGCGGTGACCCAGCTGCCCTTCGTGGCCACGCTGGTGATCTCGTTCTTCGACTGGAACGCCCTCTACCCGAAGGCCCGTCACTTCACCGGCATCGACAACTACAAGCAGGTCCTGACCGACGCGGACCTGCGCCACTCGGTGTGGACGACGGTCCTACTGACGGTCACGGTGGTGCTGGTCAGCCTGGTCCTGGGCCTGGCCCTGGCGCTGCTCCTGGACCGGAGGTTCCGGGGCCGGGGGGTGGTCCGCACCCTGCTGATCGCGCCCTTCCTGGTGGTCCCGGTCGCCGCGGCCCTGCTCTGGAAGCATGTGCTGTACAACCCCGAATACGGCCTTCTCAATGGGTTGTTGCACTACGTGGGCGGCCCACAGCCCGACTGGATCTCCAACACCCCTTTGCTCGCGGTGGAGGCCTCGCTGATCTGGCAGTGGACGCCGTTCATGATGCTGATCCTGCTGGCCGGCCTGCAGAGCCGCGACAACGAGCAGGTGGAGGCCGCGCGGGTCGACGGCGCGAACGACTGGCAGATCTTCCGCCATCTGACGCTCCCCCACCTGCGCCGCTACCTCGAACTCGGCGCCCTGCTGGGCTCGATCTACATCGTCCAGAACTTCGACGCGGTCTTCACGATCACTTCCGGCGGGCTGGGCACCGCCAACCTCCCCTACACCGTCTACCAGAGCTTCTACCAGGCCCACGAGAACGGCCTCGCCTCGGCCGCGGGCGTCCTGGTGGTCATCGGCTCGATCATCATCGCGACCTTCGCCCTGCGCGTGGTGTCGTCCCTGTTCCGCGAGGAGGTGTCCCGCGCATGAGCACGATCGCCACATCAACCGGCCCTCGCCGCAAGGGAGTCGGCCTGGGCCTGGTGGCCTGGCTGGTCGGGATCGTCTTCTTCCTGCCCATCGCCTGGATGGCGTTGACGTCCTTCCACTCCGAGTCGGACGCGGCCACCAACCCGCCGTCCTTCGGCGCCGCCCTCACCCTGGACGGCTACCGCGAGTTCTTCGGCACGGGCGGCGGCGCGAGCCCCTGGCCGTCGCTGATCAACTCCGCGGTGGCGTCGATCGGTTCGACGGTCCTGGTCCTGCTGCTCGCGCTCCCGGCGGCGTACGCCCTCTCCATCCGCCCGGTGAAGAAGTGGACGGACGTCCTGTTCTTCTTCCTGTCGACGAAGATGCTGCCGGTGGTGGCCGGCCTGCTGCCGATCTACCTGTTCGCCAAGAACACCGGGATGCTCGACAACATCTGGCTGCTGGTCATCCTCTACACCTCCATGAACCTGCCGATCGCGGTGTGGATGATGCAGTCCTTCCTCGCCGAGGTCCCGGTCGCGGTGATCGAGGCCGCGCGGGTGGACGGGGCGCGCCTGCCGACGATCCTCGCGCGCGTGGTCGCGCCGATCGCCCTGCCGGGCATCGCCGCCACCGCCCTGATCTGCTTCATCTTCAGCTGGAACGAACTCCTCTTCGCCCGAGTCCTGACGGGCGTGGTCGCCGAGACCGCCCCCGTCTTCCTGACCGGTTTCATCACCAGCCAGGGCCTGTTCCTGGCGAAGGTGTGCGCCGCGTCGCTCGTCGTCTCCCTGCCGGTGCTCGCCGCGGGGTTCGCCGCCCAGGACAAGCTGGTCCAGGGCCTGTCGCTGGGAGCCGTGAAATGAAGGCCGCCGTCATCGAGTCCGTGGGCCGCGCCGTCGTCACCGAGGTCCCCGACCCGACGCCGGGCCCGCGCGAGGTCGTCGTCCAGGTCGCGGCCTGCGGCCTCTGCGGCACCGATCTGCACATCCTCCAGGGCGAGTTCGCGCCGAAGCTGCCGATCGTGCCGGGGCACGAGTTCGCCGGCGAGGTGGTCGGCGTCGGCACCCAGGTCACCGAAGTCGCGGTCGGCGACCGGGTGGCCGTCGACCCGTCGCTGTACTGCCACGAGTGCCGCTACTGCCGTACGGGCCACAACAACCTCTGCGAGCGGTGGGCCGCGATCGGGGTCACTGCGGCGGGCGGCGCCGCCCAGTACGCGGTCGCCCCGGTCGCCAACTGCGTGAAGCTGCCGGAGCACGTCCGCACCCAGGACGCGGCCCTCGTCGAGCCCCTGTCCTGCGCGGTCCGGGGCTACGACGTCCTGCAGTCCCGCCTGGGCGCGCACGTCCTGATCTACGGCTCCGGGACGATGGGCCTGATGATGCTCGAACTCGCCAAGCGGACGGGCGCGGCGAGCGTGGACATGGTGGACCTGAACCCGAACCGCCTCGAGACGGCCCGGCGCCTGGGCGTCTCGGGCTCGGCGGTCACCCCCGACGAGTTGGACCGGCCGCAGGGCTGGGACCTGGTGGTGGACGCGACCGGCAACGCGGCGGCGATCCAGGACGGCCTGGAACGCGTGGCGAAGGCGGGGACGTTCCTGCAGTTCGGCGTGGCGGACTACGCGACCCGCGTGACGATCGACCCGTACCGCATCTACAACCAGGAGATCACCATCACCGGCTCCATGGCGGTGCTGCACAGCTTCGAACGCGCGGCCGAGCTCTTCGCCAACGGCGTCCTCGACCCCGAGGTGTTCATCAGCGACCGCATCCCGCTGGAGCGCTACCCGGAGGCGCTGGACCAGTTCGCGGCGGGGGTGGGGAGGAAGATCGTCGTGGTGCCCTAGAAACCGGGGCCCCGGAAGGGGAAGCGGAAGTTTAAGGGAACGGTAAAGCGACCTCGTTCGTTCACCGGGCATGACAGCTATGACCCCTGGCTCGAACATCCCTCTCCCCACCGCGCGCGTGGCGGTGGACGTCGCCGCACCGGTGCGGCTCGACGTGTCGGGCCTGCTGCTGACGGGCGACGGCAAGGTGCGCTCCGACGACGACTTCATCTTCTACAACCAGCCGACGGGACCGGGCGTGACCTACCGGTCGGGCGGCGGTACGGCGCCGGACGCGATCGTCGTCGACACCGCCGCCCTCCCCCCGGGCATCGAGAAGATCGTGGTCACCGCCAGCCCGGACGCCGCGGGCCAGACCTTCCAGGGCATCGAGCCGACGGCCACGATCCGGGGCGCGGACGACCACAGCGTCATCGCCACCTTCACGCCCCCGCAACTGGGCACCGAGACGGCACTGGTGATCGTGGAGATCTATCTGCGGGGCGGCGCCTGGAAGGCGCGCGCGGTAGGCCAGGGGTACGCCAACGGACTGGCGGGCATCGCCACCGACTTCGGCGTCACCGTGGAGGAGCCGGCCCCGGCGCCGGCTCCCGTCGCTCCTCCCCAGCCCGCGATGCAGCCCCCGGTGGCACCGCCCGCGCCGTCGATGTCCATGACTCCGCCTCCCCCGGCCGCCCCGCCCGCCCCCGCGGCTCCCGCGCCCGGGGCCGGGAAGATCAACCTCGACAAGGGCCGGGTCAGCCTCCAGAAGAACCAGACGGTGTCCCTCGTCAAGGGCGGCCGCCCGCTGCTCTCCCAGGTCAAGATGGGCCTCGGCTGGGAGCCCGCCTTCCGCGGCAAGGACATCGACCTCGACGCGTCGGTCATCGCCTACGGGCCCCAGCGCAACCACGTCGACAGCTGCTACTTCGGCAAGCTCTCCATCCTCAACGGCGCGATCAGGCACTCCGGCGACAACCTCACCGGCGAGGGCGGAGGCGACGACGAGGTGATCGTGGTCGACCTCGGCCGTATCCCGCAGGAGGTCACCGGGCTCGTCTTCACGGTCAACTCCTTCTCCGGCCAGAAGTTCACCGAGGTCGCCAAGGCCTACTGCCGTCTCCTGGACGCCGCGTCCGGCGAGGAGCTGGTCCGCTTCGACCTCACCGGCGCCGAGGCGCAGACGGGCGTGATGATGGCCAAGCTGATCCGCCAGTTCTCCGGCGAGTGGGAGATGACGGCGATGGGCGAGTTCGTGAAGGCACGCACGGTACGGAACATGGTGAAGCCGGCGTCCCAGGCCCTGTAAGGAGTCGTACGACAGCCACGGGCGCCCCCGCGCACAGGGGGCGCCCGGCGTTCACTCCTCCCCCGCCGGCCGCAGCCCCTCCGTCAGCAGGGACAGATAGCGGCGGATGTGTCCGCCCTCGCCGTCGGCCAGCTCCGATGCCGTGGACACGCCGTGCGCCAGGCGCAGCACATCGATCGGCTCGAGGTCCCGCCGCAGGGTTCCCTCGCGCTGGGCCGCCTCCACCAGCCGCCGCGCCCCCGACTTCATATGCGTCGCGCAGGCCGTCAGCGCGACATTGCTGCCGTCCATGACGGCCGAGCCCAGCAGGGACTTCAGGCCCCGGACCTGGATCGTGCCGACGCAGACCTCGTACAGCCACTCCGTCAGCGCCTCGCCCGGTGGCAGTTCCTTCGCGAGCTCGTCGGCGCGGTTGCCGAGGGCCTCGATGGTGTCGACGTAGACCGCTTCGAGCAGCGCCTGCCGGGTCGGGAAGTGCCGGTAGAGCGTGCCGGAGCCGACCCCCGCACGCTTGGCGATGTCGTCGAGCGAGGCGCCCTCCCCATGCTCGGCGAAGGCCTCCGCGGCGACCTTCAGCAGCCGCTCATAGTTGCGCCGAGCGTCCGCGCGCATGGGCTTGACCTGCGTCATCCAGATACTCCTTGCGAAACGGGGACCCTCTCCGTATCTTAGCGAGAGTTAAACGGAGACAGTCCCCGGTTATCTCCGCGGGCCACCCCGACCTGCCCACATTCCATTGTTCCGTGCTGCCCGCGCACATCCGTCCCGGGGCTTCGAAACGGGAGAACTCCATGTCCAGCCCGTCCGGCACCACGACCGAAACACGCTCCGCACCACAGCCCCCCGCAAGGCTCGGCACCGTCCTCTTCGTCATCGTGACGGCCTATCTGATGGTCGGCGTCGACTCCACCGTCGTCAATGTCGCGCTGCCCCACATACAGGAAGATCTCGACTTCAGCCGTACCGGTCTGTCCTGGGTCCTCAACGCCTACACGCTCGCCTTCGGCGGTCTGCTGCTGCTCGGCGGACGGATCGGCGACATCGTCGGCCGCCGCCGGACCCTGGCCACCGGCGTCCTGCTCTTCGCCGCCTCCTCCCTGCTGGGCGGTCTCGCCACCGACAGCGTCTGGCTGCTCGCGGCCCGCGCGCTGCAGGGCGCCGGTGCCGCCCTCATCGCTCCCAGCACCCTCGCCCTGATCGCCACCAACTTCCCGGAGGGCCCGCGCCGCCACCACGCCCTCGGTGTCTACTCCTCCATGGCAGGCATCGGCGCCTCCATCGGCCTGGTCCTCGGCGGCATGCTCACCTCCTGGGCGTCCTGGCGCTGGGCCCTGCTGATCAACGTCCCGATCGGCGTCGCGGTGGCCCTCACCCTGCCCCGCTTCGTCACCGAGACCCCGCGCCACGCGGGCCGCTTCGACGCGGCCGGGGCGCTCACCGGCACCGCCGGGATGACCTCGCTGGTGTACGCGTTCATCCGGGTCTCGGAGCAGGGCTGGGGCGACACCCAGGCGATGGCCGGGTTCGGTACGGCCGTCGTGCTGCTCGTCGGCTTCGCGCTGGTCGAGTCCCGGGCCGAGCAGCCGATCATGCCGCTCCGCCTCTTCGCCGACCGCAATCGCGCGGGTGGCTACGCGGGCGTCCTGCTGCTGCCGGCCGGCATGTTCGGCGCGTTCTACTTCCTCACTCTCATCAGCCAACAGGTCCTGGACTACAGCCCGTTGCGCGCCGGCTTCGCCTTCCTCCCGATGACCGTGGTGCTGTTCACGACCGTGCGCCTCGTACCGCGGCTGCTGCCCCGCTTCGGCGCCAAGCCGGTGATGGTCACGGGCATGACCCTGCTCGTCGCGGCGTCCGTCTGGCTCTGGCGGCTGCGGGCCGACGACGGCTATCTGACCGGCCTGCTCGGCCCTCTCCTCCTGGTGGGCGCCGGCGTGGGCCTGAGCCTCATGCCGCTCAACGCCACGATCCTCGCGAAGATCCGGCCGCACGAGGCCGGCGCCGCCTCCGGACTCCTGCAGACCCTCCAGTGGCTCGGCGGCACGCTCGGACTCGCCGTCCTGGTCACGGTGTTCGGCACGGCGACCCGACACGCGTCCGGTACCCCGGCCGAGGTGCTCACCCACGGCGCGGCACGAGCGTTCGGCGTCGGCGCGCTGATCGCGCTCGCCGCCCTGCTGGTGGCGGCGTTCGTGATCACCGGGAAGCGCCGGGCCACCGCCTAGAACAGCGCACTGTAGGCGTTGAGCGCGGGCTGCCCGCCCAGGTGGGCGTAGAGCACGGTCGAGTCCCGGCCGATCTCTCCGCGCTCGACCAGGTCGATCATCCCGGCCATCGACTTGCCCTCGTACACCGGGTCCGTGACCATCCCCTCCGTGCGGGCCGCGAGGCGCATCGCCTCCAGGGTGGTCTCGTCGGGGATGCCGTACGTTCCCGCGTGGTAGCGCTCGTCCAGCTCGACGTCCTCTTCGGTCAACTCCCGCTTGACGCCGATGAGTTGGCCGGTGTTGTGGGCGATCCTCGCGATCTGCGCCTTCGTCGCCGCGGGCTTGGCCGAGGCGTCGATGCCGAGGACGCGGCGCGGTCGGCCGCCCGCCTCCTCCAGGGCGGCGAAGCCCGCGACCATGCCGGCCTGGGTCGAGCCGGTCACCGAGCAGACGACCACCGTGTCGAAGAAGACGCCCGACTCGCGCTCCTGATCGGCGACTTCATGGGCCCAGCCGGCGAAGCCCAGGCCGCCGAGCGGGTGATCGGAGGCGCCTGCGGGGATGGCGTACGGCTTGCCGCCCGACTCCTCGACCTCCCTGAGTGCCTGCTCCCAGCTCTCCTTGAAGCCGATGCCGAAGCCGGCCTTCACCAGGCGGACATCGGCTCCGGCGAGGCGGCTGAGGAGGATGTTGCCGACCTTGTCGTAGACCGCGTCGGGCCAGTCGACCCAACTCTCCTGGATCAGCACGCACTTGAGGCCCGCGCGAGCGGCGACCGCGGCCACCTGTCGGGTGTGGTTGGACTGGACGCCGCCGATCGAGACGAGGGTGTCGCAGCCCTGGGCGAGGGCGTCGGCGACCAGGTACTCCAGCTTGCGGGTCTTGTTGCCGCCGTAGGCGATACCGGAGTTGCAGTCCTCGCGCTTGGCCCAGAGGGAGGCGCCGCCCAGGTGGGCGGTGAGGCGCTCCAGGGGATGGACCGGGGAGGGGCCGAAGAGGAGGGGGTAACGGGCGTAGGAAGAAAGGGACATGGGTCCTCCCGGGGTGGTCGGGATCAGTCGCCGTCGGTCGTGTCGACGAGGTCTGCCAGGCTCCGCCAGATCTCGGCGGTGACGCGCACCGCCGTCTCCGCGTCGCCCGACGCGCAGGCCTCGATCAGCTGGTCGTGCAGGCCCGCCGAGCGGCAGCTGCTCTCGCCGAAGCGGCGGCGTTCCAGGCGGCGGATGAGAGGGGTGTAGCGGGTGATGGTGGCGGCGGCCGCGTGGTTGGCCGCCACCCGGACCAGGACGTCATGGAGGGCGTCGTCCGCGCGCAGGGCTCCGTCCACATCGCCCGCTCCCACGGCCGCCGCGAACCGTTCGTTGGCCGTGCGCATCGCCTGGACGTCGGCGGCGAAGAGGCGGGGAACGGCGACCCGGGTGGCCAGCTCGTGCATGGCGCCGACCACGGCCGCCGCGTCGCGGACGTCGGCGGTGACCAGGGGCGTCACACGTGTGTAGCTCTGCGGCTTGCTCTCCAGCAGGCCCTCGTCCACCAGGCGGGAGAAGGCCTCGCGCACCGGCGCCCGGGACAGTCCGAGCCGTTCGGCCAGTTCGGCGTCCCGCACGACCGCTCCGGGCTCGATCTCCCCGGCCACGATGGCGTCCCGGATGACTTCGTACGCGCGGTCCCTGAGGAGCGTGCGCTGGACGGGTCGTATGGGCTCCACAACTGAAATGTTAGATGTCAGTGGAGGAGGCGGGCAAGGGGTGCACAGAAGTGTGGCCCGCACCCCCCGTAGAAGTGCGGGCCACGTCCGAGTGGCTCAGGCCGTCCAGGGCCAGTCGGCGTCCCGGCCGGCCTCGAGCAGCGGGACCATCCGGAAGGCCGCGTCGCCGAGGCCTCCGAAGGTGTGGCGGTTCGCCTGACCCGACGGGCCGTGGCCCGCGCGGTAGCCGGCGAGGTTCCAGGTGTAGACCGGCACGCTCGCCGGAACCTGCTCGGTCGGGTCACCGTGGTGGTTGAACGCGTACTGCTCGTCGGTGACGATCAGGACGCGGTCCTGTCCGCGGTAGTGCGAGCGGATCGCGCTGGTGGTGTCGGTGCCGCCCAGGTCGCCGAAGCGGTCGAGGATCTTGAGCACCGACTCCCCCTCGCGGAACGGCAGACGCCGGCTCGTCGTGCCGAACTCGACGAGGTCCGCCTGCGCCGCCCGCAGCGCGAGCGCCGTGCCGAAGATCGCCGCCGCGTCGGCCCGGTTGAGCTCCGAGCGGTCCGACAGCCGCGCCCACATCGAGCCCGAGCGGTCCACGAGGATCAGCGTGCGGCCGGGCAGCGCGGGCACATGGGCGAGCGAGTGGCCGAGCGCCTGCTCCAGCGGGTACGACCAGCGCAGCGAGGGGGCGTGCTGGTACGCGGCGAGATAGCGGAAGGGGAACTGCCGCGAGCGCGCGACCTCGGCCGGGTCGCTGATGCGCGCGGCGACCTGAGCCGCCACCTCGTCCGAGACACCTGCCTGGTCGAAGTTGCGCAGGTTACGGACCAGCGCCATCGCCCCCATGGACGGAATGACCGACTCCCAGGCCTCCTTGTCCATCGGGCCCTGCAGCCACCCGGCCAGCGCCTCCCACGTCATCCCGGCCTCCGCGAGCCGCTCGGCGCCGGACGCCGACGTCACCACCGCGCGCCGCTCGGCCACCGGCAGCGCCATCAGCTCGCGGTGCGCGGTGAGGACCCGACTCGACGCGGGCGGCAGCGCCGTGTCCGGGTTGTGCCGGCGGTCGAGGGCGTACTGGAACAGCTCGCCCTGCCACGGCTTGTCCGGGTCCGGCGCCGCGTGCACCAGGTTGAGGATGTCGCCGAAGCGGTATCCCTTGGCCGCGGTGTCGTACTTCAGCAGCGACTTTCCGCTGTACAGACGCCGTACGGCGTCGGCGACCCCTCGCTTGACGGGCTTGGGCACGTTACGGCCGTACAGTGCCGTCCAGTACGCGAGCAGCTCGCCGGGCTCGTCCGGGCGCTGCAGTACGGAGGCCACGACCAGGCGGTTGGCCGGGCCGTCGGTGGCGCCCGCGTCGAGGCGTGCCTTCACGTACTCGGCGGCGCCCACGATCGAGGCCGTACGGAGGTTTCCCTCGCCGCGCAGCCAGCCGAGGAGGCCTGCGGTCCAGTTCGGGTCCTCGACGGCGAGCTTGCGTACGAGACGCGCGAAGCGGTCGTCGCGGTCGGCGCCGGTCTCGTAAAAGGTCTTCTGCGACACGAAGTTGGCGATCGCCAGCAGGAACAGCTCGGAGCGCGCGTCACGCTCCCGGCCGCGGCCGCCCTCGTAGGTGCGGAGCACTCGGCCGGTGGAGGTGACCCGCGAAGTGGGCTGCGCCTTCGCGCCCTTGGTGTTGAATCGCGCCATGATGAATTCCCCCGAATTCCTTGGAGTTTCGGAGGGAGACGCGGCAAAAGGAGGGTGCCCGAGGTCGAATTCGACTGCGGCGCTTATCAACTGGCGCGTCTTCCGTTCCGCCACACCGACCGTGAGTCGATGACGGGATTCGAACCCGCATGAGGTCTCCCCCACCAGTCCCCGAAGTATCCGCTGCCTGCGCACCGGGCACCCACCATGAGCTGCGCCTCCCGAGATCAAGTCGACGGCGGCGTCGGATTCTGTGGAAGAGAAGTAGCCGCTGTCCGCGCACCGGGAGGTGCATGAAGTTGTGGTGTCCAGAGATCGAAGTCGGCGGAACCGACAAGGTGCTCTGACCCCTGAGCTACACCGGCGCGTTGTACCGGTGGCGGGACTCGAACCCGCGGCCGCCCCATTATGAGTGGAAGTAGGTCCTGCCTTCGCACCTGGACGTTCATCACTGTAGGAGGCGTACCGCGGGACGGGCGAGCGAATTAATTCCTCGAAGTTCAGCCGCGCTTCTGGCGCTTCCAGGGCCCGGTGATGGCCAGCATGATCCCCGGTTCCTGGATGTTCGCGAACAGAGTGCTGCCGTCGGGCGAGAACGTCACGCCGGTGAACTCGCTGTATTCGGGCTCGTCTTCGGTGCCGATGTTCAGTTCGTTGCGGGCGATGGGGTAGGTGCGGCCGCTGTCGGTGGCGCCGAACAGATGCTGCAGGCCCTCGCCGTCCTCGGCGATGACCAGGCCGCCGTACGGGGAGACGGTGATGTTGTCCGGGCCGTCGAAGTTGCCTTCCACGGACGGGTCCGGGTTGACGCCGATCAGGACCTTGAGGGTGAGGGTGCGACGCCCCGGGTCGTAGAACCAGACCGCTCCGTCGTGCTGGACGGGGCTCTCCTCGCGGGCGTACGAGGAGACGATGTAGGTGCCGCCGTCGCCCCACCACATGCCCTCCAGCTTGCGGGCGCGGGTGATCTGGCCGTCGGTGAACTGCTTGCGGACCGAGGTGGTCTTCGCGTCGCGGTCGGGGACGGTCACCCAGTCGACGCCGTAGACCGTGCCGATCTTCGTGGCGCGGGAGAGGTCGTCGACGAACTTGCCGCCGGAGTCGAAGCACTTGAAGGCCTGGAGGACGCCGGCGTCGTCGGCGAGGGTGCGCAGCCTGCCGCGGCCGTGGTGGAAGCCCTCCGGCGGGGTCCAGCGGTACAGGAGGCCGTTGGGGCCGGCCGCGTCCTCGGTGAGGTAGAGGTGGCCGCGCCTGGGGTCGACGACGACGGCCTCGTGGGCGTAACGGCCCAGCGCCTTGACGGGCTTGGGGTTCCGGTTGGCCCGGCGGTCCTCGGGGTCGACCTCGAAGACGTAGCCGTGGTCCTTGGTCATGCCGTTCTGGCCGGCCTTGTCCTCGGTCTCCTCACAGGTCAGCCAGGTGCCCCAAGGCGTGTTGCCACCCGCGCAGTTGGTGGAGGTGCCGGCGATGCCGACCCACTCGGCGACGTGGTCGCGGCGGACCTCGACGACCGTGCAGCCTCCGGAGGCGGCCGGGTCGTAGACGAGGCCCTCGGTGAGCGGGACGGGGTACTTCCAGTTGGCGCGCGGGCCCTTGAGCTCGTGGTTGTTGACGAGGAGGGTCGCGCCGCGCGGGCCGTCGAAGGTGGAGGTGCCGTCGTGGTTGGAGGGGGTGAACTCGCCCGACTCCAGCTTGGTCCTACCGCTGTACGTGATGATCCGGTACTTGAAGCCGGCCGGGAGGGCGAGGATGCCGTTCGGGTCGGAGATCAGGGGTCCGTAGCCGACGCCGCGGTGGCCGTGCGCCGACTCCCCCGTCGCGTTCTCGGTCTCCTCGGTCTCCGTGGACGCGAGGGCGTTGGGAGCGGTGGCGAGGGCGCCGACGCTGCCCGCCAGCGTGACCCCGGCACCGGTGATCGCGGATTTTCTGGCGAACTCCCTGCGGGTGAGCGACATGGTGTCTCCTGTGACGGTGGGTGTGCCGTGGAGGGTGGTCGACCTCGGGTCGGCGCCACCGTCCCGCCCACGCCTGAACGGGAGTTGAACACGGGGCGACGGCACAGGACGCAGTTCCATGAATCCGTACGCACCCGACCACAGGAATCAAAAATCCCGCGCTCAGTACCCTTGCTGGGACCGCGCCTTGAAGGCCGCCTTCCGCGCTTCCTTCGCCACCCTCTTGTCCGGATGCAGCCGTCCCATGGCTTCCAGGACGTCCGCGGTGGCCGGGTGGTCGACCCGCCAGGCGGCCGCGAAGAAGCCGCCGTGCTGCGCCGCCAACCCCTGTACCAGCGACCGCAGTTCCTCGGAATTGCCCTCGGCGGCCAGCTGGGCGGCGATCGTGTCGATGGTCAGCCAGAAGATCATCGCCTCGGACGGGGCGGGTACCTCGGCGGCGCCACGCTCGGCCAGCCACACCCGGGCCAACCCGCCCAGTTCGGCGTCGTCGAGGACCTCGCGCAGGGCCGGCTCGGCCTCCGTGCCGACCAGGGACAGCGCCTGCTGACAGCGCAGCCGGCGCAGCGGTGCTCCCGCGTCCCCGCCCCGGGCCGCCGCCAGCAACTCCCTTGCCGCGGCGAGCGGTTCGCGTCGCGCCAGCCACTGCTCGGTCTCGGCCTGTGCGGCGCCCTGCGGGAACGTCGCCGTCCCGTCGAGCAGTGCGTCTGCCCCCTTGTCGACGAGGTCACCGACGGCCGGCGCGGTGCGTCCGGCCTCCAACAGCCGCGACCGCAGGCCGTACAGGCCGAGCGGGGTCAGCCGCACCAGGCCGTAGCGCGAGACGTCCGTGTCGTCGAGCTGCGCCGAGGGCTCCTCGTCGGTGTCGGCCATCAGCGCCTCGTCGACCGGCTGGTACTCGACGAGTCCCACCGGCTCGAGCAGCCGGAACTGGTCGTCCAGCTTCATCATCGCGTCGGAGACCTGCTCCAGGACGTCGTTGGTGGGCTCCCCCATGTCGGAGGGCACGATCATCGACGCGGCCAGCGCGGGAAGGGGCACGGGCGCGTCCCCGGGGCCTTCCTCGGTGACCGTCAGCAGGTACAGGTTGCCGAGGACGCCGTCGAGGAACTCGGCCTCCGCCTCCGGGTCCCACTCCAGCTGCGAGAAGTCGACCCCGCCACCGGCGGCGAGCGCTTCGTCCAGACCGTCGATGTCCGGCACGCTCGCGTCGGCCAGCACCGTCTCCAGTGCGCCCTGCCACACGGCGAGCACGTCGTGCGGCGAGCCGCCGGTGAGCAGCGCCAGCTCCTCCCCGGCCGTGACGGACCCCTCGTCCTCGTCGTCGATCTCGACCAGCCCGGTGTCCACGGCCACCCGCCAGGCCTCACCCGCCCAGGCCTCCGCGTCCTCGCCGGTCAGCCCCAGGAGCTCGACGGCGGCCGGCAGCTGCTCCTCGACGAGCCCGCCGTCGGCGTCCACGCGCGTCTCCGGTCCGGCCCAGCGGGCCAGCCGCGCGGCCCGGGACAGCAGGGGCGTGGACAGCGCGTCCCGCGCCAGCTCCGCTTCGGGGTGCAGCCGCACCGGCGGCAGGGGGGAGCTGTCTGACATCGGCTGGGTTCTCCTCGGACGCCTTGACGGTCGTACGACCACGTGGACGTCGTACGACGGCCGCACGACCGCCTGAACGACGTACGGCTCAATCGCTCAGCCTAGACGGATTTGGACCCATGCCGCCCGGTTCATCTCCCGGACAGGGTCCGTACATGGCCGAAACCTTGACAACTGGCTTGACCAGGCAGGAGATTGACGCGCGTAGAAATCTGTCGGATACATGACCACTGTATGTTCTACGCGCGTCGCCACCGCCCCACCGGTCAAGCGGCTCCCGAAGGTCCCATGCACCACCCTCGTCCCGGCGCCCACGCACGTCCCCGGAGGGATCACGTTGCCGAGCAAGAAGTCCGCGCGTCTCGCCGCGCTCACCGTCGCCGCCGTATGTTCCGCGGCGTCGGCCGTCGCCCTGACCTCTCCCGCGCACGCCGACTCCGTGCGCATCCATGACATCCAGGGCACGACCCGCATATCCCCGTACGCCGGCCAGAAGGTCGCCGATGTGCCGGGCACAGTCACCGCCACGCGCACCTACGGCTCGTCCAGAGGTTTCTGGCTGCAGGACCCGACCCCGGACGACAACCCGGCCACCAGTGAGGGCGTCTTCGTCTTCACCAGCTCCACCCCGAAGGTCGCCGTCGGCGACTCCGTCACGGTCTCCGGCACGGTCTCGGAGTACGTCCCGGGCGGCGCCTCGACCGGCAACCAGTCGCTGACCGAGATCACCAAGCCGACGATCACCACCGTCTCCACCGGCAACGCGGTCCCGGCCCCGGTCGTGATCGACGCGAAGTCGGTGCCGGGCGAGTACACGCCGGCCGGCGACCCGACGGCGAACAACTCGATCAACGGTCTGACCCTGGACCCGTCGACGTACGCCCTGGACTACTACGAGTCCCTGGAGGGCATGAACGTCCAGGTCGCCGACACCCGTGTAGTCACCGCGACCGACCCGTACAGCGAGCTGTGGGTCACGGTGAAGCCGCACGAGAACCGCACCCGCCGCGGGGGCACGCTGTACGCCTCCTACGACGACCAGAACACCGGCCGGCTGCAGATCCAGTCGCTGGGCTCGACCGCCGACTTCCCGAAGGCGAACGTCGGCGACGCCCTGACCGGCACCACCACCGGCCCGCTGGACTACAACCAGTTCGGCGGCTACACGCTGGTCGCGAGCCAGCTCGGCACGCTGAAGAGCGGCGGCCTGGAGCGCGAGACGACGCAGAAGCAGTCGCGCGGCGAGCTGGCGGTCGCGACCTACAACGTCGAGAACCTCGACCCGTCCGACAAGACCTTCGACGCGCACGCCGCCGCGATCGTGAACAACCTGCAGTCGCCCGACATCGTGTCCCTGGAGGAGATCCAGGACAACGACGGCGCCACGGACGACGGTGTCGTGGACGCGAGCACCACGGTCGACAAGCTGATCGACGCGATCGTCGCGGCGGGCGGCCCGAAGTACGACTGGCGCTCGATCAGCCCGGTCAACGACCAGGACGGCGGCGAGCCCGGCGGCAACATCCGCCAGGTGTTCCTCTTCAACCCGGAGCGGGTCTCCTTCACCGACCGCGCGGGCGGCGACTCCACCACGGCCGTCGGTGTCACCAAGGTGCACGGCAAGGCGCAGCTGACGGCCTCGCCCGGCCGTATCGACCCCGCGAACGACGCCTGGAAGTCCAGCCGCAAGCCGCTGGCCGGCGAGTTCGTGTTCCGGGGCAAGACGGTCTTCGTGATCGCCAACCACCTCAACTCCAAGGGCGGCGACCAGGCTCTGACCTCGCAGTACCAGCCGGTGGTGCGCAGCTCGGAGACCCAGCGCCACGCCCAGGCGACGCTGGTCAACGCGTTCGTCAAGAGCATCCTCGACGTCCAGAAGAACGCGGACGTCATCGCGCTCGGCGACATGAACGACTTCGACTTCTCCGACACCACCAAGATCCTCCAGGGTGACGGCGAGCTGTGGTCGGCGATCCAGTCGCTGCCGAGGAGCGAGCGCTACACCTACGACTACCAGGGCAACCAGCAGGTCCTGGACCAGATCCTGATCAGCCCGTCGATCCGTCGCGGCTGCGACTTCGACTACGACTCCGTGCACATCAACTCGGAGTTCAACGACCAGATCAGCGACCACGACCCGCAGGTGCTGCGGTTCCGCCCGTAAGTCGTAAGCGGTAACTCCGGCCTGCTCAGGGCTGGTTGAACACTCCGTTCAGCCAGCCCTGCCAGCCGGCCTCGTTCGCCTCGGCGTCGGCGTCCGGCGCGAAGTCATGGATGCTGATGCCGACCGGGGCGCCCCAGTGATTGCGGCCGAAGAAGCGGATCAGGGCACCCTCGGTGCGCAGCCCGATGAAGTACGGGTTACGGAAGTCCAGTACGGCGTCGAGACGTCGCCCCTCGGGCCCGCGCGCCTGCACCCGCGCCCCCTCCGCCGTGTCGTCCGCGAGCCCCAGCGCCCGGCCGACGGCGACGAAGGCATCCGGAGTCTGCGAGGCCTCGGGGCCGTTGAGCTGAGCGAAAGCGACCGGACGGGGCGCGAAGTACTTCACGTACTGGCCCAGCGTGTGCAGATAGAAGTCGGTGTGCCTGGCGGCGCCGTCGTACTGGTTGTCCCAGTCGTCGGTGAAGATACCGCTGTGGACATAGCGCACCCAGGCGCGCCTGCCGCCGTCGCGCGGCTCGATGGTGTGGTCGAGCTGGTTGACGGTCTGGGTGGGGAAGCCGACGTCCTCGCTGCGGATGGTGAGGTGGTGCGGCCGGTCGTAGACGGTGACCGTCGAGCCGAAGGCGGCCTTGCCGCCCGCGTGGGGCTCGGGCGGGTCCATCGGCCACAGATAGCCGCCGGTGCCGTTCGTGATCGCCTCCCACACCTGCTCGGGCGTGGCGTCGATCTCGACCTCACGAACGATCTCGAATTCCTTCTCCTGGGACATGAGGGTCTCCTGACTCTTCCAACTCGGTCTGCTTGAGCGTGGGATGGACGGCTACGACGATCCGGTGATCGCGCCCCTCCGCCGCGTCCGGGGCGTCGTACTTCTGGATCAGCGCGGTGATCCCGACCGTCAACTCCTGGATGAACGCGGCCCGTTCGGTGGCCGAGGCGAAGCGGACCTCGCCGTCCAGGGCGTATGTGGCCAGTCCCTTACGGGCCTTGGTCGCGCCGGTGATCAACGAGCCGACGTCCCGCACCAGTCGGGCGCCGAGGGCGAGCAGCCAGCGCGCGGAGAGCTGGTCCCGGAAGCGGTCCGGATCCGGCTGCACGGAGGCGAGGGCGAGCGGCGAGATGACGTACGACGCCGCGGTCGCCCGCATCAGCCGCTCGGTCATGTTGCCCTTGCGGCGCTCTCCCGCCAGCTCGACCAGGTGGTGCTGCTCCAGCGCCTTGAGGTGGTAGTTCACCTTCTGCCTCGGCAGCCCGACCTTGCCGGCCAGCATCGCCGCCGACGCCGGCCCGGCCGCCAGCTCGGCGAGCAGACGGGCCCTTATGGGGTCCAGGGAGACGGCGGCGGCCTCGGGGTCCTCGATCACGGTGACGTCCAGCATGCGTCCAGCGTCTCACCGAAAACTTTTTTTGTCCAGACGGTTTGAATTTTCCGATGGAGATCGGCGAAACGCCGGACGGGCTGACCGAGTCAGCCCGTCCGGCGTTCCGTCGTCTCCGTCCCCTACTTCTTCGGATACCTCCACGACACCACCACGACCGCCACCACGACCGCCCCGATGACCAGCGCCGGGCGCGGATGCCGTACCGCCGCCTTCACCACCGGTCCCGCCGGCCACGGCATGCCGTGATCCGCCTGCCGCTCCAGCGTGTGGCCGGTCTGCGTCGCCTTGTCCTGGACCTGATGACCTGCCTTCGTCGCCCGGTCCTGGACCTGATGACCCACCCTCGTCGCCCGGTCCTGCATCAGGTGCCCCGTCTGCGCGGCCCTCTCCTGCACGGTGTGGCCCGCCTGCGCCGCCGTGCTGCGGAGCTGTACCGTCATCGCGCCCGCCTTGTCCCTGAGGTCGGCCGCGCGGGCACGTGCTCGGCCCTTCACGTCCATCTTGTCCGCCAACTTCTCGACCGTGTTCCCGAGTTCACCGCGGGTCCGCTCGATCTGCTGCCGCAGTTCCTCGGGCCCCTTGGCGCCCGTCTGCCCCGTCGGTACCGCCTTGTCCGTCATCGGTGTGCCCTTTCCCTGATCTCCTCGACATCGGCCCTGACGCTGCCGAGGGTCTCCTCCGGCGTGGGCGGTGCGGCCCGGCGCAGCTGAGCGCGGCCGGTCGCGGCGAGGACGGCGGCGATCACGAACAGCACCGCCGTCACGATGAGTGCCGCGGCCCAGACGGACAGCGTCAGCGAAAGGGCGGCGGTCGCCGTGCCGGCCGCGGCCAGCAGACCGGCGTAGGCGAACGCCCCCGCCGCGCCGAGCAGTCCGCCGCCGCGCCCGGCGCGACGGCCCTTGGCGGCCAACTCCTCCTTGGCGAGGGCCACTTCCTGGCGTACCAGCCGGGAGAGCTGTTCGGTGGCCTGGCCGACGAGTTCGCCCACGGAGTGGTGCTCGTCGTGCACCGGCCGGGGGTGCGTGGTCCCGGTCACAGGGCGTCGCCTCCTGTCGTGTTCCGCTCGGTTGCCTCTCGTTCGGAACACTCCGGGTACCCGCACCCGCCCTGACTACCCCTGTTGCCCGCCACCCGGTCCGGGCTCGCGAAGACGCGCGAGCTGTGTCTGGAACCAGTCGAGCCGTGCCTGCAACAGCGCGGCCTCCGCGACGAGTTCGGGCACACCGAGATCGTCCGTCGCACCGAGGTCGGCCACCTGGCGCGCGCCCTCCACCCCGGCGACGACCCGCAGCCCCTCCCCCGCCAGCCGCGCGAACGTCGCGAGCGAGACGGACGTACGGCCGCGCACGCATCCCGCGCACGCGGGTGCCAGCGCCCGCCAGCCGGGGCGGCCCCAGCCCGCGTCGGCTGCTTCTCGTCCGCCAGTACTACGGCCGCAGCCCCTACTGGGGTGCTGTGTCCGAGGTACTGGACGCGCTCGACGAGTCGGACCGAGTGGTCGACC